>WJIO01000427.1 GCA_014730235.1 Candidatus Poribacteria bacterium | reverse complement strand
TGCTTAAAGAGGTCAGACAGGTTCTGGAAGGCTGGCAGTTGGCGTGGAAAATGTCTGATGCTGATACATACACGTCTTACTATTGGCATAAGGCGGAAATAAGAAAAATAATTGTTTCGGATGGTAAAGAACAGATCGAAGAATTCGATGTAAACCAGATGCGAAGACAAATGGAAAATATATTTTCCCAGGGTCCGAGTTATAAAATAGGTGAACCAAAACTGGAAGCCGGAAGTGATGCAGCCAGAGCTACATTTGAATTTTTTAAAGAGACACCCGCGGAAGCATATAATAAAGATATCATAAAACATGACAAATGGATAAAGGAACTGCTCTTCAAAAAGATAAAGGGAAATTGGAAAATAGTAAGAGAAAACTGGAACATATACAAAGGTATACCCGAATACACAAGAAAATGGTAGACTTGACTTAAATGAGCCAGAATAGAGGGGGTAATGAAATGAAGGAAAAAGATTTTCAGCAAACAGACGAAAATAAAAAGAATCCGACTTCTGATGCAAAGCTTATGGTCAAGCCTATCCTGATAACTGTTGTTGCTGTCGCGTTTATACTAGCCCTGGTATTTGCTATTATCATGTTAATTCCGGATGAAAGTGTATCTCAGTTTCTAACCCGATGGGAACAGGTTACAGAATCCGGTGACGAAGAAGCCTACAGTGAAATATGTTCCCAGGATTTCAAGGAAGAATACAAAGAGCTTTACCAGGAAGCAAAGGATATGATGTCAAATCAGGATATCCAGGTAGTCATTGATGATGAAAATATCGAAGTAACACCGCTGGACGATACCCGTTATGTAATAAAACATATACCCGTTTTGTTGACAGACAAAGGTATTGATACACACAAGGAGCTTTTTATCAGACAGGAAGGAACGCTGCGCAGAAAATGGATTATCGAAAGCGAAAAAATCCATTTCAGCAAGGAAACTGCGGATGAACTCAAGCAGATTGTAGAGGATGTAGAAGAAGCACCTCAGGAAGAACCTGTGGCGGTAAAGGAGGAAACTCCCCTGGATACTCAGTTCAGGATAAGACAAACCCTGGAAGTTTGGCGCAATTCATGGGAGAATAAAGACCTTGAGGCATATATGGACTGCTATGCCGACTACGCGGATATAACGCGGGTGACGGTAATTGGCGGAAAAGAGGATCGTATAAAACTAACCAAAGACCAGCTTAAGGAGCATATAGAACGACTGGGCAAAAAGTATGATAAAATTCAGGTGATATTCTCCGAACCCATAGAGATTAAAGGTGATATGGCCGAAGCAAAGGCCAGTTTTTTACAGGAGTATTCGGCCTGGGGTAATGCTTCAGAAAAGCCTGTTTATAAGGACATAGGAACAAAAGAGCTTCAATTTGTCAAACACGAAGTGGAATGGAAAATAACCAACGAAAATTGGACGGTATACGAAGGCGTGCCGGTTTATCCTGAAAGCGAATTCTAATCTATAGATTAAATATTCATTGGGCACGTTTGACGTGCCCAATGTTTCCGAAACTAGAGAACTACATATCCAGCCCCAAGCACCTGTCGGGGTTCTGATTCACATTCCAGCTTAATTATTGTCACACCTGCAATATCATCCGGGCTTTCTTCCGGCAGGTTCTTCATTACCAGACGGTTTTCAGTCTGGTCAAATTCAATACCTTCCCCAGTAGCGACAAAAGAGGCTTCTTGGACTTTCATTTTCAATCCACCTATGGCCAATTCATTTCCAGGCCAGCGATTGCACCAGAAATAAGCCGTATTGCCTTTTCTTGTCCACTGTCCTGTAGGAACCCATTCCATACCATCAGCCCGATCCACCTTACCATATACCGGTTCACCGTTCTTTTCCAGCCATTTGCCCACCGGGATAAGCCTTTCATAAGCCTCTTCCGGTACAGAGCCATCAGGTGCAGGTCCGATGTTCAGAAGCAGATTTCCCTGACCTCCGGCTGCGGTGCGAAGCATTCCTATAACCTCTCGAACTGAACGCCAGTCAATGGCCGAAGGCATGTATCCCCAGGAGCCGTTAAAGGTCATACAGGCTTCCCAATCCCGGCCTTTGCCCTCCGCCGTAACATGCTCTTCTGGTGTACCGAAATCCTCCGGCAGTTGGGAGCGATTATTAATGATTATATCCGGCTGTAGTTCCCGAACCATAGCATTTCTCCGGGCGCTTTCCCACAACTCAGGGGAACTCAAGGGCCATGACACATCGTACCACAGTATGTCAATCTTGCCATAGTTTGAACAAAGCTCCCTTACGCAGCCATCGGTAAATTCTATAAACCTCTTGCGCGCATCTTCATCTTTGGCACATTTAGCACCGTCAGGATGATGCCAGTCCATAAGGGAATAGTAGAAACCAATTTTCAAGCCAAACTCACGACAGGCCTCCACATATTCACGAACCAGGTCCCTTCCAGGGCCGTGCTTTGCAGCGTTATAATCAGTTTGTTCAGTGTCCCACAGGCAGAATCCCTCGTGGTGCTTTGTGGTCATAACCATATATTTCATTCCTGCCTGTTTCGCCAGCTTTGCCCACTCCCGGGCTGGTCGTTCCTTTGGTTTCCAAGTATCAGCTAATTTCTCATATTCTTTTATAGGTATGCGTTCCCGGTTCATAACCCATTCATGCCGACCAAGTTGAGCATATAAACCCCAATGAACAAACATACCAAAGCGTGCTTGCCGCCACCATTTCATACGACGATCTCTATCATCAGACATTTCTTTTCCCCTTCGGTAAATATTGCATTCTCCATATTTCAAAAACTTTTGCCACAGGTATTCTACATAAACTTAATAATTTATTCAACAGAAATAATAGCTTGTTATAAACCTATGTATATCTATACTTTTACAGGGCAAGACGCGCAGTTATTCAAATTACAGTATGTCTTCTGAATATGTATTAAACCCTGTTGACGTATAGCCGAGTTTATAATTTTCTTGTAGTTCTTGCCTGTAAGAAATTCCATACAGGCCTTCCTTGTAATCCTGTTATCCTGGATTTTCTTATAACTCCTGTATAATGATATAATATTTTGTTGTAAATCCTTATCTTGTATAATTTTGGCATGGTTAAACAACGCAGGCAGGACAATATTGATAATCATATCATCGGCCCTGTTATGGCCAATTAACACGGAAGGTTCTTTTTTCCTGATTTTACCGAAATTGTAATACCTGCCCCAGTAGCCTTTTGATGCAGGCATCAGTATCACGCGCATGTTTTTTATAATGTCGTTGGTCTTGCTTTTTTTAAAAGTGTATATGAATTTATCGAGAAGGGATTTATCCCTTTTGTCAGCCAGTATAAAACTCATTCCTGCCAGTCTTATGGTGGGAAAATTGTCTGGCCTTACACCGCAGAATTCCCATTTATCAGAATTCATGGGATTATATTCAAACCTTGCTGCATTTTGATCCCAGAGATTCCACAGATGGGATATATGCATATTTGTTTCTGTATCAAAACTATTTATTTTATCTTCCGGATGGGGTGTAAGTCCTGATAGAATAAAAAGAGCAGATTCGATCTCATTCTGATTTAACCCTTTCAGGGAATACAAAGGAACAAGACGGGATAGTTCAAAAAACTGTTCCTTGTTTTTCGAGTATCCCAGCGATCGCATTAGCTCCTGATAAAACACTTGATCCAAATGAGATTTTGCCGCTTTTTCTTCCATATCCAGGGCTTTTTGATAAAATCTGTCCATACCAGCTTTATCAAGTATAGAACATACATCTTCGTGCCTCATTAGTTGCCATCTTTTATTACAGGGTAGAGGTTTAGCTTTATTATCTTCTTTGATCTGTTTCCACAGTTTGCCTATGGAATCCTGCAAATAGTTATATAGTATCAGGGTTGGTATTACCTGACCATTTTGCTTTTTTGTGAGTAGCTTTATGCTGTCGTCCCACATAACCACATGGAGTATAGTTTGGTTGTACCGGGGGTTAGTATGATGACGGTGGGTTTTCCAGTGAGAGCATTTTACGTGCAGTTCCACATCGCCTTCCAGCATTTTCCCATCCATACGAACCTGAGCTTCACGAAAATCTGCTCCTGTGTCTTCGTTGAAATGTCCGGGAGATAATATTTCTATCCTGCGACCGTCTTTAGCTCTGAGCCGATCTTTGGAGAAATAACCTCCATCCCATATTTCCTTGACAAAGGTCTCTTCAACTAGGCTTTCTTCATAATATCTCTTATACCGCACACTCATGGTTTATGCCTTACTATTTACCAGATGAGGTAAAATCCGCTGGATGTGTGTAAACACCTGGTCGTAATTATCCCGTGTAAGTCTAATAACCTTGGTATCCTGCCGTTCTTTTATCTTTCTTGACGCGTTGGTTTCCTTTATGGCAATAGTTCCCAGCACAGGCTTGGGAGAATCCAGTGCTGAAAAAACCGCTTTGCGGAATAGCTTGGAGATCAATTCCATCCTGCCGATTTCGTCAATCACCACAAGGTCATTTTCTGCTACAGCCTTTTCTATAGCCGTTACACCTATACGATCAACAGCTTCAGGATTAACACCGTATTTGCTAACCTTGCGGGAACTTACTATATCCACCGAAGCCATTACCTCTTCCTGTCCATCCAGAGATATTATCTTGAATCCCCAGCGTTTATTATTATCGTCCCTGATTTCCGCTGTATAAAATCCACCGGCTAAAATATTTAGTTTTGATATTGTCTCATGTATAAGTGTAGTCATACCAACTCCGGGATTTCCAGTAATTAATATGTTTTTTGCATGAATACTCTTAAGCATTTTTATCAAGGGATTAGCAATTAATCAACTAACCAGTTAGTTAAAACGCAGGGATCTACTGCCAGGGATTCATAATCTCTTAGGTCTACAAGTAGGTTAAATACCTGTCATAGGCACAAAACGACATGCTATAGAATGTTTTTTCTTAAGTCGATCGTTTTTCTTTTCGTATATTGTAAGGGTTTGGTAAACAGAACCTACAGGTATTACCAGCTTCCCGTCTTCCGCCATTTGTTCCAGCAGTGGATCGGGAACTTCCTCCGGACCGCATGTAACTATTATTAAATCATAAGGGGCATATTCTTTCCAGCCATAATAACCGTTACCGATTTTGAATTTGATATTGTCATAACCAATTTTTTCCAGGATTTCTCTTGCTTTTTTGGCCAGGGGTTCAACTATTTCCACCGTATACACTTCTTCAGCCAATTCAGCTAATACAGCCGTTTGGTAACCTGATCCTGTACCAATTTCCAGGACTTTTTCAGTTCCTTCCAGAGCCAGGAGTTCTGTCATCAATGCCACCATATAGGGTTGAGAGATAGTCTGTCCCTGTCCAATAGGCAGTGGTTGGTCAGTATAGGCCATGTTCTGGTAGCTATCGCCCACAAACCAGTGCCGGGGTATTTTGCCCATGGCTTCCAGCACTCTGGGATCGGTAATATCCCGACCTATAAGCTGTTTTTCCACCATGTTTTTTCTTGCCTGTATATGATCCATTATCTTTTATTTTTTTTCTTTAAAGCCTGAACTCTTCTGCGAATTTTTGCCTCTACGTTTTCAGGCAGTCTTTTAATTTCTCTGTTTTTTTGAATACCTTCCCTTTCAGCCGGAAGTGGTTTCGGTATATATGGTTCTTTTCCCAGCATTTCATGAAGTATAACCAGGGCGGCTTCCTTGTCGGGTATGCGCTCCCGGAAGTCTGAATCAATATCGAAATAAGACCATGTTCTGCTTGGAGAGCCTACGCATGAAGGGCATCCGTCGTCACATGGACATTCGCTTATCAGTTCCAGACTGCTCTCAAGTATTTGATCCAGAATTTCATAGCTTTTCTGGGCAAATCCCAATCCTCCCTGATACTTGTCGTATATGAATATAGTGGGTGTTCCGGTGTTTGTGGAATCCACCACCGGGCCTATGTCGGTGGAATCGCATATAACGTATATAGGAATCACACCTACCATTGCATTGGCAATGCCAATGAGACCGTCGCTGGGAACGCGACCATAATCTTTAACCAGTTTCAAAGCCGATAACGGGGCAGTAATCCAAAGTGCATGGGTGTTTAGCTCTTTAGGAGGTAGATCCAGGTTGCCAAAGCCGATGCTGTCCAGGCTAAGGAATTTTATCTTGCGGAACATTATAGTTGTGGATGTAACGGTAACCTGGCCGAAATATGTCTTATTTTTCAGCCATTCCTTTTCCTGCTCTGTTTCGTCAATCCTGATGTTTGTCTCCGTAATAGCCTGGGTGTAATAATCGGGGTTTACTCGTTCAATATAGGCCACCCGTTGGGTCAGGTTAAGATCCTTAACAAAATACGTTTCACCGTCGTGCATGTAAATGGCTTCAGTATGGACAGTCATAAATGCGCTGTATTCGTCCAGCATACCGATAACCTGGTTAGCGCCGTTGGTAGTGTCAACAATAGTATAGTTGTTTTCTGCCATATCCCTGAGACCGAAATCCGCCGCCGGATAGCCTGTTCCTGTCCAGTACCACTCGCTGCCCATAAAACGCACATCATCGTTTTCTTCCAGAAGCTGAAGCAGGGCCGGTGCAAGTTCACCGAACATCTCTTCATCCTCCTGAGTCATAGGAAGTTCATTGGAGGCGCAGCGTAGGTGATTGATGGTTATATAAGGGTTATTGGAATCTATAACCACATTTTCCACCGGCTGACCGAAGATGTAATCGGGATGCTGCATAAGGTATTGATCTATAGGGCTGTTATATGCGATGAGTATGGCCACAGATTCGTCGCTGCTGCGACCGGCTCTTCCGGCCTGCTGCCATGTGCTGGCCACTGTTCCCGGATATCCCACCAGAAGGCAGGCGTCCAGACTTCCTATGTCAATACCAAGTTCCAGGGCGGTTGTGCTGACTACACCCATTAATTCACCGGAGAAAAGCTGTCTCTCGATCTCCCGGCGGTCTTCCGGGAGATAGCCGCCCCGATAGGCTTTTATGGTTTCAGCCAATCGCGGGCTGAGACGCTGTAAGTCATCCCGGCAGTAGCGATATATCACCTCCGCCAGAACCCTGGCTCTTACAAAGGTAATGGTCTGAATATTTTCCCTTATAAGTTCTACCATAAGCTTTCGG
>WJIO01000426.1 GCA_014730235.1 Candidatus Poribacteria bacterium | reverse complement strand
TATATAGAGGGAGAATTTTATAATGAAAGATCCAGCATGCCTGTTCGCACTATCGCCTTTACCAGTGGAAAGGGGGGTGTTGGAAAAACAAGTATAACAGCAAATCTGGGTATTGCCATTGCTGCTCAGGACAATCGCGTTGGGGTTGTTGACGCTGATCTGGGATTAGCGAACCTTGATGTAATTTTAAAGCTTAAACCGAAATATAATATTGAGCATGTAATTAACGGTGAAAAAAGTCTGGAGGAAATTTTTATCAAAGGCCCCGCCGGATTGGTGGTAATACCGGCCAGTTCAGGAAAATTATCACTGGCTAATCTTTCCAACGACTACAGGGCAAAGTTAATCAGGGATTTGATCCAGTCCACAAAGGATTTTGACCTTTTACTTATTGATACAGCCGCTGGTATGTCTCAGAACGTATTGGAATTCGGTTTAATAGCTCATGAGATAATGGTTATCACAACACCTGAACCTACAGCCATTACCGACGCATATGCCATGATAAAGGTTTTTTCAATGCTAAATGGAATAGCCAAAAATCCGCAATCAGCAACTGACATAGGCCTTATTGTAAATATGACAAACAGCGCTAATCAGGCAGAGGAGGTTGCGGAACGGATTATTATGGCTACCAGACAATTTCTCAGTGTAAAGGTAAATTTTATGGGATATATTCTGAAAGATTCATTAGTATCAGATTCCGTATACTCACAGCAGCCGCTTATATTTAAATATCCTGAGTCAAATGCGGCTCGATGTATGAATAACATTGCTGACAGGATTCTGGCAAATGCAAAATTCTCCCGATAATATAAAAAGAAAGGTTATTAAAAAAACAGGAATTTGGGGGGCGATATTATGTATGATTATTGGTTTGGCTACCAACGCAAGGCCTGTGACCATATTAAAACGTACGGCCGTATCTTTTGCTATTACAGCTTTGTTGGGATATATGCTCATATCAGTAATCCAGAAATATACCAAACCCCTGGAATCGGCAAAGGGGTTAGAAAAAGATGATAGAGAAACTATGGAAGGAATATGAAAATACCAAAGAACCAGAAGCTCGGGAGAAGCTTATAATGGCCTGTATGCCATATGTGAAATTCTCTGCCTATAGACTATCTTCCTATGCGAATCCTTCCCAGGAGGTTGATGATCTAATTAACGCCGGAATTATCGGAGTTGTAAATGCTCTGGAGGCTTATGATGCTTCAAAGGGATCGGGTTTTAAAAATTATGCCAAATACCGGATTCATGGTTCGATTATGGATGAAATACGTTCCATGAATTGGGTTCCGTATTCCACCCGTGAAAAAGCTAAAAGTATACAAAAAGCCATGCGGGAACTTGAAAATGAAGGTAAAGACTCACATGATGAAAGCCTGCTGGCAGAAGCTCTGGAAGTATCGCTGGAAAAATATTATGATATGCTTATGGAAGTAAACAGAATGACCCTTTTCCTCCTGGAAGATGCTTTTTATGATGGGGAAATACCATCCAGTGAAAACAGTTATCCTAAGGGCCCGGAAGAGGAAACTGTCCAGGCCGAAAAAGAGGCTTTATTAAGCAATGCAATTGACACTTTACCTAAAAAAGAAAGGCTTGTGATAACCCTATATTACTACGAAGAGATGACCATGAAGGAGATAGGAAAAGCTCTGGATATTTCCGAGTCAAGGGTATGCCAGATTCATTCAAGCGCTATAATTCGTTTGCACTCTAAATTAAAATTTTCGGAAAAGGAAACGAAATATAATGAAAGTATCGCTTAGTGATAATTCAAAAGCAGACAGAGGTGTTAAAAGTGGGACGTTCTATAGATGCAGACAATACAATTGCCAAAATGGTAGATGTAGCAAAAATTAAAGGCTCTCAGCAGCAGCGGGATGATACTCAACGACAGCAGTTCGCCCTGGCTATGCGGCAAAAAGAGGCACAGAAAGAAAGCCAGGTACAGACATCCCATGGGCCTGAATCAGCAGAAATAAACAGGAAATGTACAAGAGAAAGGAGTAATGGTAAACGTAAAAAACGTCGTCAAAAAAAAGAAGATCATGAAAAGGATGAGACGGAAGAAAATATCAAGCACATAGATATTGTGGCGGATTAAAACTAATGCAGCTATATACTGGAGGTGGTTATTATGAAAATTTACTCCATAATAACAGCAATTTTTATGTCTTTAGTGATAATTCCTGTTGTTTATGGTACAGAATTGACAAACACCTGGATAAATATTGACGATACCAGAACCAGGATTGTTTTCCAATTTGATAAACCCGTCGAATACCAGTTTCAATATACCCACGAATCTCGGTTACTTTCCCTGTATTTTCCAAAGTCAAATCTGGGGAATATAAATAAAGTCATGAATATCGACAGCGATATGGTAGGAATTGTAACCCTTCGGGATGTTCTGGAAAATATGGTTATTGTTAATATACATTTAAAAGACAAAAACTATTTTAACGTTATCCCTCTTGAAATCCCAAATCAAATAGCTGTTGATATTATGAAGGAAAAAATTCCTGTGGTTTTTGCTCAGAATACAAAGGTTTTGGATACACCAAAAGACGCAATAAAGCCAGAAGTTGAAAATATTACTAAAGCCAGTATTAATAAAGATGAAAAATCGCACCTGTCCGCCAGGGTTTTGCCGATTTTTATGTCAATGGATAACGAGTTAATGCAGATTTATTATGATATAATACAGACTTTTTTATGTATTCTTCTTGTATCTGGCTTAATATATATGAGATTTAAATTAAAAAGACTGTATAGTATGATAGAAAATTCCCCGGATTATCTAAAGAAAAAAAAATCTTTTGCCGATATTATAGATATACCTAAAAAAGGCAAAGGAAAATCAGGCGGAAAAAATAAAAAAATGGATATAGTTAATAATTTTGAAAAGGATAACCCCTATCAGGGTAAATATAAGAAGATCCTGAAGTTGGCAAAGCTGGGGATAGATAGGTTTGAAATTTCAAAAAGAAGCAACATTCCTATTGGAGAAGTTAATCTAATACTGGACATATATAAATCTAAAGCCAAAGGTTAAATATTGTTATGAACAATCCACCCAAAATACTTATTGTAGATGATATACGGATGAATTTACTGCTGTTGTCAAAATTGATTCAGAAGGCTGGATATCAATCTATACAATCAAATAATGGCAATGATGGATATAACAAGGCCGTATCTGAATTACCTGACCTGATTCTTCTGGATATTATGATGCCTGAAATGGACGGTTTTGAGGTGTGTCGTTCACTAAAGGAAAATCAGGTTACAGCAGATATACCTGTTATATTCATAACTGCAAAATCCGAAACCGTTGATAAGGTAAAAGGTTTGGAATGTGGTGCTGTAGATTACATAACAAAACCCTTTCAACCTGCTGAGGTATTGGCCAGGATTCGTACACAAATAAAACTCAAAGAGGCAAATGAAGAAAATCTGGAATATCAAAAAGAACTTTTACGCTCACAGAAGATGGCAAGTATTTCTACTCTGGCTGGCGGAGTTGCCCATAACATAAACAACCTGATAGGTAATGTAATAGGATATGCTGATATGCTTCAGAACTCTGTAGAGGGTAATGAAAAAGCTATACGCTACAGCGATAGAATACTTGAGGCATCCCAACGCATCGCTGACCTTACAAAGAATCTTCTTATGTATTCCCGGGCCAGCAAAAGCGATATGTGTATAATCCACATAGATGAATTGCTAAACAAAATGGTCTATTTATATGGAAATAAAAAGTCTGAGAAGATAAATGTGGATATTCAGATCCCTGAAAAAGTCCCTTCAATAAAGGGAGACCCGGAGCAACTGCTTCAGGCTTTTACAAATATATTCATAAATGCCCAGGAAGCCAACATCAATGGCGATCCTGTAACAATTAGTATAAGTAAAGACAAACTTGATACAAAGAAATATTTTGGCGAACCGGAAGAAACAAATGTCGATTTTTTGGTTACATCAATAACAGATAAAGGCGTTGGTATAGACCGGGAGACAATTAACCGCATTTTTGAGCCTTTTTTCACCACAAAACAGACTGTGGGGGCAGGATTAGGACTTTCAGCCGTTAGCGGAATAATAAATAAGCATAAAGGTGCTATTTCCGTTGAAAGCCGAAAAAATAAAGGTTCAACATTTCATGTATATTTACCCATAGCAAATGAAGGCTAAGCATCATGAACTTTGAAAAGATATTAATTGTAGATGATGAAGAAATGATGCGGGAGATGGTCACAGAAATGCTAGAAGACCAGGCCAAAGAAATCATCACGGCTGAAAATGCTGAAGAAGCCCTGGAAATTTTTAACAATAATGGTTCCTTTGATGCTGTTTTGACCGATCTGAAAATGCCTGGTATGAATGGACTTCAACTGCTGGAAAGTATTAAGGGCATAAATCCCAGTATGCCTGTGGTTGTAATGACTGGTTACAGTGAGATATTCAGTGTTGAAGAGGCCATGAAAAGCGGGGTGGATGAATATATACTGAAACCTTTCAAAAAAGATGAAATAGGCATGGTTATGACCAGGGCTAAATGGAGAGCTTCATCAATATACAAGAGAAGACTTCTGGAAGGTGTAAAGTCCATGATTGAATACATCAACACCGCAAATAAGATCATTGCTACCAGTGGTTACCCCAGTCCACATAAAGAAAACCTAATGGCTAAAGGTGAAGAGATTAAGAGATCTGTTGCCCGTAATGTTACCGAAGTGCTTAAGAATATATAATAAATCTGTTTATATACCTTCATTTAGCATTTTGTAAAGCAATCGATTTATTTCAGAAAGATCAAATGGTTTTGTGATTACCGCTTCTACTTCGTTTTCCTGTAGCCTTTTATCGTCCAGACTAACCCGCCATCCAGTCATAATGACCAGTATTACATCGGGATCTATATATTTTAATTGCTTTATTACTTCCCATCCGTCCATATCCGGCATTTTGAGATCAACAAATACCAGATCGTAAGAACCATCCTTGAAAATAGATATGCCTTCTTCACCATCTGAAGCCGTTATAACATGATGTCCTGCCAGGGTTAAAGCGTATGAAAGAGCATGGCGGATTTTATCTTCATCGTCAATTATCAATATTGATACCTGTTTTATGTTCTGTACCGATTTATACGATTTATCTTTGTTTTCATGAGGTAGGATAGATTGATGATGAGGTAAAACCGGGGAAATTTCTATATCCCGTTGGGAATATTCTTCGTCAACCAGGGAATCCAGATATTTCTGGAAGTGGTGAACCAGAATACCGCTATCAGCCGTAGCTGTGGCAATATCCTTAAGGCAATCTAATATCTCTTTATACGATTTATTGTCCGAATTGTTTATATGCTCCATGGCCAACTGAGAATTTGTCAAAACTATGGACATCATATTATTCAGACTATGAGCGACAGATTTTGCTCTTTCAATCAGGTTATCCTCTGAATTTGGATACAGATATTCTGTGGGCATAACACTTATGAACTCTACTTGCTTTACAGTTTAAACCTTCTTATCCAGAAGAAGCCCAAGCATTTCTCCAATCCTCTTTCTTAATTTCAGTATTTCTTCAGGTGGTATCTGCTTGATTACTTCATCGGTTTTATTATCAATTATCTTTATCACAGTCGCGCCAGTATCCTGGTCTTCTGAGAACGAAATACGACTGTTAGAAAGATCAATTTTTTCCGACTCCTCCGCAAAGCTTTTTATCTCATTTTCCAATGAATCCCTTGCCTGTGAAGATTGCGCTTCTTCCTGTAATTGTGGTGATTTTGGCGACTGTGCATCGTCATTGAATGAAGTTTTAGTATCAGGCATTTTTTCCGTCTGAGGAGAAAATTTACCTGAGCTTAATTTCAATGGAGCTAAAGATTGAACCTCCAACAGGGTTCACCTCCATCATCTATTTTTATATCAGTATATCAACCACTGATGTTTAAGTTGCTGTATATTCCAAGTAAACTATACTGCTGCTGAGTAAAATTAATATTTTGTAGATATAATGAACTATACTGTTTTATCAGCAGATCTTGTTTATATTGCAGCGATTTTTCTATTCCTTCAATCTTTGTATCTATTGAATCGATCTTTGTGTCAACGGAATTTATGTAGACATCCAGGGTATTTGAGGATGAACTTTGAGTTGTAAAGGGTTCCAGTATATTTAAAAAGTTATCCATAACCTGGTCAAACAGATTAACAACCCCATCAAAGTTACTCTCCAGGGTTGATAACAAAGTGCTTTCATCAAGATTAATGCTTAAGCCGCTGCCAACAGTTAGCCCAATATCCTCAAGATATTGGGGATCACCTTCAACAGAAGCTGTTACATGGGTTCTTAAGGCTCCAATTAAATCCATCCTTAATCTGGAGAAAACTGTCTCACCAGCCAGAGCACCCCGGGTGTATGTATTATTTTTTTCATTTATCGTAGTTTTTAACTTTGCCCCAAGATATCCGATCACATCGTTAAGATTATTTTTAAATGCCGCTATCTTTACCTGTATATCGGTGTAATTTGTTGAAACATCTAATTCTATATCCGTACCTTCACCTTTTAAATCCAGGGTAACACCCTGGATTACATCATCTATTTCTGTATTTGAACTGCGGGTTATACTAATACCATTAACTGTAAAGGATGCGTCCTCAGCTTCCTGGAGCGTATTTTTAAAATTACCACCGTCCAGAACTCCCAGGCTTGAAAGCACATCACCTGTGTCATCACTGGCAATTATGCTGTTACTCACACCTGTTGAGGAGGATTCCAGAATGAGGTAATTGTCCACAATAGTGGCAGTAACCTCTTCTCCGTCCTCATATTCTGCCATATTTATGGCTTCCACTATATCAGCCAGGGAATCTTCAGTTGTAATATCAATACTAACATCGTTAATCGTGAAGGTTCCACTAAACCCCAAAGCCTCTGAACTGCTGGCTTGCTGGTCAGAATGTACCATGTGAGATTCAGCCAGATTATTAACTGATATGGTATAACTCCCGTTAATGGCCTCCGATGTGGCTGAGGCGGTTAATACGCCGGTGTCGCTGGATATGGTTTTCATGTTATCAAAGACCGTATCGCTGTGGTCGCTGGTTAAGTCTTCCATAACACCTTTAAATGTCAACAGCTTATTTTTAAGGTCATTATATATGGCTTTTTTAACACCCAATTGATTTTTCTGGGAACTGAGGGTATTTATAGGTTTGCGACCGGCGTTTATAGTCTCTTTTATTATTGTGTTGAGATATGTTGCTGAAAGACCGTTTTGGGCTGTTGTTGTGCCTGATGAACCTATTAAAGCCATAATGTATTCTCACCTTCCGTTAGTTTTTTCAACCATTTTCAGGTTTGACCATGTATCCCGAAGTTCTTTTAAGATATTCATAGCTTCATCATACTTACCACCTCTGATAAGATCGCCGCAGTATTCATATATGGATAATAAATTCCATGAAATCTCCCCTGCGTCCATATTTAATCCCCTGATTAATTCCGAAATGGCCCTTCCGACCATCTTTAAATCTTTCTGTTGACACCCATGTATGGCTCTATCATAGACCATAAGGATCAGCTTAAGGGGATCTGCTGTTGTAACACTATTTTGTTGATAACTTTGAGTTGCTGTTTGAGCTAACATAATCTATTCCCTATAAGCAGATACAGGTCTATTGGCTTAGTAAACAGTCATGTCTACCAAGTCAATAGACCATTGAATTTGAGAGATGAAAAATGTTTTATTATGTTGTTTCAGTTAAACCATTTAACGGAACAGTGACAATATATTCTGCGGTGCCAGGTTAGCTTGAGATAACATAGCAATAGCAGTCTGCTGGAGTATCTGATACTTGGATGCTTCCACCTGTTCATAAGCCATGTCAGCGTTCATAATACGGTTATAAGCTGCTTCTGTATTGACCTGTTGAACACCTACTGCTTGCTCTTTAGCATCCAGCCTTGCCACCAGTGAACCAACACTGTTAAGACTGTCCGTAACTTTAGTAATTGCTTCATCAACGATTGTCATGAAATCATTTGCCTGGGATGCTGAGTTCAGGGCTATGGTTACAGAACCCGCTTCCATAAGGTCAAATCTCGTGGTTGATTCGTCTGTATCAGCATCATAAGTCTGTATATCAGCCCATGCACCCATATCCACGTCGATACCACGACCAGTATCATATGTTGTTTCGGCTTCTGCGTAGAAGTAATTTGCAGTAGCATCGGTTATATCAGCAGCATCAGATCCGTCAGCGTCAACAGCCATAGATGTTGCTGTTTCGCTACCGTCAGTATCTGTGCCTATTTCATAGAGAACTACCTTTGCATGATTAGACTCTATGTATTCAAAGTAGAGGTCATCACCGGCAGAAATTGCTGTATCTGTAGAGTCATCAATAGTAAAACCAAGGGCATCGTCTGCATCGTTTACAACACTTGCAGCACCGCCACTGAAGTCTACTTCTGTCGTTCTTTTTGCCACCTGAGCACCGGTAACTGCATCATAAATCGTATACGTTCCTTTACCTGCACCAGTAGATGTATCAATATGCATCCGGTAAACACCTGAAGATAATTCATCGTCAGGAGCTTCACCAGCCAGATCTACGTTATCACCCCAGTCGCCTGTTGTTGTTGCAGCTTTACCTGTAGTAGCGTCTGTAGCTTTATCCTCAACTCTGAATTCATAAGTTCCACTGGATAGTCCTGTCAACCAGGTGGAGTCAGTAGCACTGACACCGTTTAATTCTCCATAGGTAGCATCAAAAGAACTACCTACCGTTGAGCCATCGGTAATGGATAAAGTTATATCATCCGAACTTGTACCCAAACCAAGACCACCTTCCGCGGTTGCGCTATGGTTCTGACTCAGCACCCATGATGTTTTGTCATTTGTACCAGCCCCGGTTTGCAGGGACTTACTTACTGTACCATCCAACAGCATTGAACCGTTCCACTCTGTTTCATCTACGATGTCATTAATCTGAGTTGCCAGAGATTCTAACTGGTTCTTTATAGCATCTCGTTCTTCAGTACCTAATGTTTCAGATGCTGCCGATGTCGCCTTGGCCTTCATCTCCGTCAAAATGTCACTGATCTTTTGTACACCACTCTCAGCAACAGCCAGCATGTTCTTGGCATCACCGAGGTTTCCTATAGCTGCTTTCAGGCCCTCATTACGGGCATTCATCTTAAGAGCGATAGTTAAACCTGCCGGATCGTCGGAAGCCTGGTTAATGCGTTTACCTGTTGCCAGTCGTAACTGAGATACACCCAATTTTGAGTTTATATTCCTCAAAGAGTTAAGTGTATTAAGCGCTGCTATGTTTGTAGAAATTCTCGTAAAATCAGCTTGCGCCACTTTAGCTTCGCCTCCTTCAAAAATCTAATATCTGATATTTTTGTTTGCTATAATATATAAATCTATGTTTTTTTTACATTAACTTCCGAACGCGTTCAGTATATATATCGAAGCACGTAAAAAAAACTTTAGAAAAAAAATTAACCTGCCGATAAAAAAAGAAAAGAAGTCAATTTAGCCATTCTTTAAAGATGGAATACAATGATGGAAATAGAAGGTAAAGACATAAAGGTAAGTCATCTTTCTGATATAATAAATTGTTCGGATACAGAATCGAATTCAAGAGATATGACATCCCTTCTTAACATAATGGGTGATGTTATAGTGGAACTTACGCAAAAAATGCGAAGTCCCCTTAGTGCTGTAAAACTATTTGCGGAACTTCTATATCAGGATCTGGATGGAGATAAACAGAGGATTGCCAGAAATATACTAGTCGGAGTTAATTCTCTTGACGTTATCCTGTCAAATTTGCTGTCTTTCGCACAACCGGTAAAGCCAGATTTTCAGAGGATAAACTTATCTGAAGCTATAGAAGAATCCCTTAGTTATTCACTACCGGCTATTAAACAGCAAAATATCTCTCTTATCAGATCGTTTGAATTGAATGATATGTATTGTTTTGCAGATATGGAACAAATTAAACAGGTGTTTTTTAATCTTATCCTAAACGCTATCCAAGCCATGCCCAATGGAGGGGAATTAAGGATTAATGCTTCATATACCAACGATAAAAGATACATAAATATAGAGATCAAAGACTCTGGTTGTGGAGTATGTGCAGAAAATATGAGTAGACTTTTTGTGCCGTTTTTTACAACAAAAGAAAATGACGCCGGACTGGGTTTATGTATAGTATATAAAATCATAAAAGCGCATAATGGAGAAATTCAGATCAAAAGCGTTGCAGACTGTGGAACTTCGGTTAATTTTATGTTACCAGCTTATTTTTAGTAATTTTAAATGTAAAAATAAAGAACCAAATTGATTAAAATCCATTTTTCTTCCGGGTTTAGTGTGGTAATAATTTGAAAATTTTCTCAACTTGTCATTTCTGCGAAAGCAGGAATGACAAACAGATGATATTTTTTCTTAATTGGACAATACTTTATATCCCCACACTCAAATCGGAGGAGCCAAATCCATTAAGGGGGGATTATGCAAGATCAGGTATTGATTGTAGATGATGAACCCTTGGTGTGCGAGTCTCTAGATGAACTTATAAAACGTAACGGATATAAGACTTATAAAGCATATAACGGCCATGAAGCCCTGGAATTTATAAAAAAAGAAATACCTTCTGTAATTATAACTGATATAAACATGCCGAAGCTGGATGGTATGCAGCTTCTTCTGAAGACAAAAGATATTGCGCCGGAAGTTCCTGTTATAATTATAACGGGATATGGCACTATTCAGACTGCCGTTGAAGCTATGAAGCATGGTGCTTATGACTTTATAATGAAACCCTTTTCCAATTCTGACATCGGGGAAATTATAAGGAAAGCTATTTCAAGTCAGAACAAAAACAAGATAAATATTGCAGAAAAATTTATTAGTCATCATAATCCAAAACATGGTATAATTACAGAAGATCCGGAAATGCTTGAGATTATGAAAAAAGTCAGAAGAATCGCTCAGACCGATTCAACGGTTTTGATCCAGGGAGAAAGCGGAACGGGAAAAGAACTGATAGCCAGGGCTATCCATAGATTGAGTCATCGTTCTGATGGGGCTTATGTTGCTGTCAATTGTGCTGCATTACCTGAAGGACTTATTGAAAGCGAATTATTTGGACATGAAAGAGGCTCATTCACCGGTGCTGTTGCCAGGAGAATAGGCAAATTTGAACTGGCTCATGGGGGAACATTACTCTTGGATGAGGTAAGTGAAATGGATATACCTTTCCAGGCCAAGCTCCTCCGGGCTCTTCAGGAGAGGGAGATAGTAAGAGTAGGTGGGACTCAATCTATTGGGGTTGATGTACGGGTTGTCGCTACTACCAATAAGGACTTGATTAAAGAGGTGGAAAAAGGAAATTTTCGGGAAGACCTTTTTTACAGACTTTGTGTGGTACCGATCTTTCTACCGCCTTTGAGAGAAAGAGAAGATGATATTCCAATCCTGGCCCAATACTTCATAAATAAATTTTGCTCAAAAGTCGGTATAAAGCATAAAGACATCTCTCAGGATGCTGTAGGGTTTTTAAAAGAACACACATGGCCTGGAAATGTAAGAGAGCTTGAAAATACTATCGAAAGGGCATTATCTCTTGCCGAAAGTGAAAGCATAAAGCCAGATGACCTGCTTCTTACCAAAAGAAAAAAACCATCCCGATACATTTCTCTGAAACTTGGAACATCAATTTATGACGCTGAAAAGGAATTAATTCTGAGAACTCTGGAATATTCTGGTGGTAATAAGCAAAAAACATCGGAAATACTAGGGATAACGAGTAAAACCATCCGAAGTAAACTCCATCAATACAAAGAGAAATAAAAAAGGCAACGTCTTTAACAACGTTGCCTTAAAAATGTTTTTTCCGTTGATTTAATTTTCTGCTGGCGTCTCTCTGGGAATATAGAGAGTCATCCCAGGTTTAAGATTCCTGTAATCCAGAATTATATCGTTTCCATGCTTACCGTCAGCACTCACAAATTCGTCCTGATTGGCAGAATAAATATCCTTCCATTTGGATTCATCTTCATAAACTTCAGGTTTTGCTGCTATTATAGGTAAGGTATCACCTTCCTTAACCGTATACCAGTCAACCTTAACAGCTTCTTCGATTGTAAAGTTAAAAGTATACTCAGGTAAGGTATTACCAGCCGTATCCTTTACACCGGATACTATAGCTGTATGATTTTGTCCTGTAGCAAAAGGTTCAGCAGCCATGAAAGTGATTGTTTTGGTAGAAGCGTCATAAGTTACGTCGCCCATAGAATCACCCACAGTAATTGATTCAGTTCCTGCCTGAATATCCTGGCTCAGGGTAACTGTTACAGTACTAAGTCTTGGATACCAGGGTATAACTTCACCATCGGTAGGTGTTGTGCTGATAACCTGAATACCTTCATAAGTAAAAGTTGCCGGAGCTGATGGATCTTCTGCCTTGGGATTTCTTGCGATAACCTGCTGAGGTCCGGGTTTTCCGCCCGGTGTAACACCTGTTACACTCATGCCATCTTCACTAATAACAAGATTTTTTAAAGCTGTTCCACCTATAGTTACAGTCGCCCCTTCTTTGAAATTTTCTCCCCTTATAGTGATTCGTGTGCCCCCTCCTG
>WJIO01000425.1 GCA_014730235.1 Candidatus Poribacteria bacterium | reverse complement strand
TCGGATTTATGAATAAAACCTTTTCTTTCTTGTTTATTAAAAGTAACTTCCTGGTTGAATAATTCCTCAACGTATATTTTTGTGTCGTCAAATTTTAAAAGATAATCAACAAATAACCCCAGAGAAAAATATAGTTTTGCGTCTTCTGATATGGAGACACTTGCTTCACTCCTTTCCTCCAAACTACTTCTATTCCATTGGGCCCGAATGTGTGGACATATTCGCTGGTTTGACACAACCGAATTGTATGCAGAACGAAGCAGTTCTATACCCTCTATAGCATAAAGTGGAAATCCATGCTGTAAAGTAACAAGAGATATTTTATCCGGTTCAGTCTTGCTCCAGGCAATCCTTCCAGGAGCACTTATACCCAGGTTATCTAAAATATCCTCCTGACTGCCAAGAGACCATATTGTTGAAATAGCTTCTCTATCGTGTTGATTAAGTCTGGCAATATCCAAACGGCATGAAGGAGCTGACAGGCTGACAAGTCTATCATACAACTCTTTATTCTCTTCTGCGGAAACCTGTGCCAGTTGTTGATGTATGGATTTGGATGTTTCGCCCACAAATAGAAATTCTGCTCGTTTCCTAAGAAGCTCCTTTAATAAATCCAAAACCTGGTCTTTTTGGTCAAGGTTATGCAATTTTATTTCTAATTCATTATCACTATGCCAGGATTGAAGTAAATTTTCAAGTTCATCTGCCTGAGAGTTTACTTTGCCTGAATATATCTCCTGGATTCTTTCGCTTTCCTTCAGTTCTTCAATAGAAGTTGCCTTGGGAGTATACTGTGTTGTTAGTTCTGAACCTGCGGCATAATATCTGTTTAATTTTGCGTTATCATTTAATTCTAAAGCAAGTTTTTCCAGATCAGCAGCGAAATTCCTTATATCTGATACCCATCTATCCAGAATTGAGAGTTCCACCTGGTGTCCCTGATGTGCTTCTACTACCTGCATTTTTGTTGTTCTTGCAGCCTGGGGATCACCAGCTATGTCCAAAATAAGTTTTTCTTTAATTTCCGCCGCTTCTCTTTCTAACCCAGCAGAAAGGAAGCTTTTTAAGTTATCAACAAATTTCTCAATCACATTTGCCAGAATTTTATCTTTTCTCAACAGTTTACCTTTGGCATCTTTTATAGAGCTTATTGAACCTTCTTCTTTACCATTTAAAAGATTCTGCTTCAAGGCTTTAAAACTGCTGTCTTTTTTATGTATTTCTTCTCTTATCTGGCTGAGATTTTCAGTTAAAAGGTTATCTGTCTGAAGTATTATCTCTCGAACATAGTGTATACCATGTTTACATGTATCAAGTAACTCACCTATAGTAGTCTCTATCTCAGACTTTGTATCTTTGATAAAGCTAGAATATATTTCCTTAAATCTCTGTGGAGCACTTTGCTGCACAATGTTTTCAAACGCGTCTACAAATTTT
Source organism: Candidatus Poribacteria bacterium (assembly GCA_014730235.1). Lineage (GTDB taxonomy): Bacteria > Poribacteria > DTPJ01 > DTPJ01 > WJIO01 > WJIO01. The sequence continues at coordinate 4,228 of WJIO01000425.1, read as the reverse complement.
CTGGCCTGCTCCAAAAGCTGATCATGGTCTAATTCACTATCTTTTTTAAAACTATCCAGGCTTGGACATGCATTCATTAAACTTCTTATCTCATCGCCAAGAAGCCTTTCCAGTTCTTTTAGTTGATCTCTTCCCAGATGGTCAACCCAACCTTTACCACTACCACCTTCAATGCCCTGAGATTCATTTTTGGCTGATTGTGACATCCAATCTCCACTTTTCAGAAAAGCATTTTGTATTATATCGTATGAAAATTTATTTCTAAGATAATTCAAAATCAACTGTCTTGGGTATTCCAGCGTTGATATACCTACGCAGCTAAAAGCTGTTGGCTTATCATATAGTTGGTCCCTGCCATGTTCCAGTCTTCGTTTTATATTGCTTAATATCAGCGGTGCAAAAGCTTGATTTGGGGTTACATACCAATGAAAAAGCGACTTTGATATATAGGAATATAAGTCTTTCGTGTCACGAATTTGGCCTGCACCACTTATCTCGTTATCAATTAGATAGGCTTGATGGAAAGGACGCCAGTTGTTTATTTGTGGTATTTCTCCTGACTTGCGCTCAAAAGAATCAAAACAGTAATCATTTATCTGTTCAGGGTTTTCCAGAAAATATTCTAATTCCCGGAGAAAAGCATAGCCATTAGCTCTATATATAGTCTCTAAATTCGGACTTATACTACGATATTTGCGAGCGTATATAAATGGTAGCACTATTACCGCAGTAATATCAGGTGGATTTCCAAATGTTTCATCTCCAATTCTCCATAACATATGAGATAAATCCAGAAACATTCCGCTTCCTGTACCTCCACATGAACCAGTGACAATATACATCTGGCAGTTGTTATTACTTACGAGATTATCCTGTGAAAGTAGTCTATCCCTGAGATTATTGGAATTGACTATTTTTGATTCCAGTTCTGTCCATATCCTGTTTCGATTTCGATACAAGCATAACCTTCCCAGAAGTCTTTCTCTGGATGCACCATCGTCCAGTATCGCCGTTGGCACATAGGCATTTCTATCCCACCAATCTCTGAGGTCATCGTTATATTCATACTGGCTTGATATTTCATCTGACGGGTTAAATCCACCAAGGTAAAAATAATGCTTATTGGGATCTAATCCCTCTTTCACATAACTACTATGACTTTCATAGGGACATGTATCCAATACAGCATATTGTATAAGTTCAAGTTCCTCTGGATTAGTTTCAGCATATAACAGGTTCAATTTTCTTCGAACTCTCGATATAATTTCTGCTCCTGTTCCGCCTAAACCAACAAATAAAGTAGGTTCGATATTCTTTTGAACAGATTGTATTATTTCTGTATTATCAGACATTTTCCCCTCCTATGACCATTGAATCCTATAATCTCCGATTTTTATTACTGAACCTGAATTAAGCTCATGTGCGGAGAAATATATATCTGTTTCTTCATAAGTTGTTAAATCCTGTATAGCAACTTTACCACCTGTAGATTTCACGAACATTTTTCCGGGTTTTTCAGCATAAATCACTGCGTGCTGAGGTTCTATTGATGCTCCAGGTAATTTTATATCACATGATTCATCACTGCCCAGTATTTTAGATTCAGTTCCCTCTAAGCTAATAGTGCTTAAGGATTGACCTGGTGGCGCATCCAAAAACATTAGAGTTCCATGTAATTCTGGTGGTTTAATTCTCGCCCTTATAGGCTTAAAAACAAATATCCATAAAGCTAATGTCAATGCTAACACACTGGTTAAAAACAGACTGATTTGCCATATAGTGAAACCCGAAGATAATTGCAATTGAAGTTTAATCTTATATATATCCTGTTTTTTATTGTCAATTCCTATTTTTGCCAAGGGGTTTTCAGGTTTAAATTCCAAAGAAATTTTATGGATTATATTTAAATCTATATTTTCTATTTTCCTTAAAGAAAACCAGTCTTTTTTCTCCAGATTTTTTACGGAAATTAAACATTCTTCATTATCCCCTGGACTAAGTTTAAAAGCACATGGTGAAGAAGATAAAGACAATGAAAATGATTTATTATCGGATTCTATGTTATCCAGACTGGCTATCAGATTGAGATTATTATAACCGGATTTAATGTCCATTGATATTGTTTGTATGCTGCCGGATTTAATTTTTATTGGCTGCTTGGTTTTATAAGATAAAGACAGATTATTGGAATTTAATTCCTCTTGAATCTGAAGTGCAAGTTTTCTCATCCTGATTTCATCTTTTAATCTTTTAAAGAAGGCTTTAAGACCATTTTTATCCACAATCAGTGGTATAGTATCAGGAAATACCCTTTTTACCAATTCTATATCAGCATTGCTTGTTAAACCCAAAGCAATTGCCTGAATCAGGTGTCCTTTTAAAACTCGACTTGTATTATTTACAAGTTTATTCCATTCTTCAGATTCAGAGGTAAGATATTGGCTGTTTTGTGGTGGATCATGTTTGCCATCGGTTATAAAGAGAAGAAATTGCAATTTGTTAGATTTGGGTCTGTTTAATTCAGATACGGCCTGTTCCAATGCCCTTCCTATATCAGTTTTTTGTCCTTTTGGCGGGGATAGATTTAAAATAGCTTGATAAACTTTATCCCTGTTAATAATTGAAATCTCTTGTGGAATTACCAGATACCTGGTTATATTGTCAAATGCAATTATAGATAAATAATCACCGTAATTTAAGGCTTGTATAAATTCAGCCGTTGATTGTTTAACTTGTTTAAATCTCTCCGCCTGATTCATTGAACCGGATGTGTCTATCATTATAACAAAGTCAGCCTTAAGTTCATCTACTTTATATTTACTATATAAAAACTCCAGACTGTCAGTATTAGCAAATACGTTATCTGCATAATATAGAGATATTAAAATAACTATGCAAATTATATTATATTTCATTATTTTTTTCATTTCATTATATTTAGAAACCGCCGCGGCACTTCTAAATCAAAAGCCGTCTATTAGAAATTTTTGTTGTGATGCTTTTTATAATCTAACAAATATATATTTTTATGTCAAGAACTTTTAAAGCTTCTCATTTTTTTCTTGACTTTTATTTGTTTTTTGATTATTCTTGATTAGATAAATTTTTAATGAGTCAATTTGTAAATAGAAAACCTTGTCGCAAAATGCCACATAGGTTTTCCCGGATTTCTGTCTTTCAGCGTCACATAAGGATTTGAGGCACGTTTTTTAAGCTAAAATTGACTCAAAACCTATTAGCAAATGTTAATTAAGCATTCACAAAGTATAGCTTTGGAAAAATGGCTGTCTAAAGCCTTATATATCAAGGCTTTAAAAAGGGGTATGTTAGAATAGTAGACCCGACTTCAAGGGGATTGAAACAGATTGCCCAGAGATATCTAGTTTCAGCTGGTACTCCTGTTAGAATAGTAGACCCGACTGAGCTTATTCAGTTAAATAAGCTGAAAAGGCAAATGGATTGGCTTAAGGCATGGTCAAGGTGTAAAATCCTGACAGAAAGACATAGAAACAACAAAAAGGCGCGTTGATGACGCGTCTTTTTTGTGTTTTATGCAGTTTGGAAAGATTGTTGACAGGGAAATGGGCAGACTGGTCCTGTTGGGTTTGATTGTCTGTCTGAATGCTGAGAGTCAGGAACTTTCTATGGGCTTGACGCCTTCAGAAAATCAGCCGGATTACTGGCGTCTGACTCCTTCATGTCTTCTGCCAGCCATGCCTTTGCATGCTCAATGATAGACACAAGATATAACCTAATCAGGAAATGAGTATCACTCCGGCAAGGCCTGCTGCCTAAGCCATAGACTTCCTTCTTCTGGGCATTTGACCGTTCGCAGCCACTCCGCAGGTTCATGAGTTTTTTGTATTGGGATGAACCACGTCGGACAGGGGGATACAGTCGGGGATCATCCCTGGTCTTGACATAAACTACCGGTGCATGCTTGGTGTCAGGACTGCACAGCACCCCCAAGGGACATTCATCTGAATGGGTTACCATGACATACTTGCCATTCCTGGGTCTTCTCCCGCTTACGAGCTTTCTGTAAAGCCTCATACTGGGCTTGGGGACGTATACCTATGGTTCTGCAGCCTTTCTTGCTACGTGTGCATAATGACCGACTCTCGCATAAAAGGCATTTGGCTTTTGGGAAACATATATAGATGATGGAATTTCCAGCTCCATCTTTGGATGGTTTCCAGTAATCACTTATTGCTCCCTGAGGACATAT
>WJIO01000424.1 GCA_014730235.1 Candidatus Poribacteria bacterium | reverse complement strand
CAACCTGCGGACAAGATTCTCTTTTGACTGTTGGCATCTTTTGATTACTTTTTCCCGGTTATCGTAGTATTCGTATATGGAATCCATGTTCCTTAAATTAAGCCCCGGAATCCCGATGGCGACCCCTACAACACCATCATCACCCATATATTCATTGGCTTCGTGGAACGCCTTCAGGCCTTTATAATTGGTTCGGCGATGAACATCCTCCCATTCGGTGGGTGCGTTATCAGGCAATCCTGCTTTTGCCAGAGGAAGTCCTCGCGTGGGAGGATCAGCAATGTAATAGACATTGCAGTAATTCGACCAGTGTTTTTCGCCGTTTATGTCCGCATGAAACCGGGTATAAATGCGTTCTGAGGTGCGTTTTATAATTGCTTCCTGCCGCCCAGGCCGATCTTTTGCAGCTTCTATTTCATAATCAAATTGTAGTGGAACACCCGCTAACCAGCCGTCAATACCAAAATGTTTAGCGGCTCCGATATAAGCTTTCCATAGAGGAGGATCCTGATATAAATAAATATCCCAGAACGGTTTGCCTGTAAGCCTGCATGGTATCATGTTGGACATGTCCGGCGCGACAGGAACGCAGTCGGGTTTACCATTTTGCATTGCTTTTAGCATACGCTCTTTTGATGTCATATATTATTACTCCTTTAACGGTTTTTGCAGAAAAGTTTAAAATATAGTTTTTTGGATTAAGGTTTTTGGTATAAATGTATAGATTTATCAGGTTAGCTAAGCTCAAGCAAGTCTTTAAGTTCCTTGCTTCTACCCGGGTGGGCGAGTTTTTTGAGGGCTGCGGCTTCGATTTGTCTTACTCGTTCTCTGGTTATCCCGAATTTTTTACCGACCTCTTCGAGGGTTTGAGGTTCTTTATTATCAATACCAAAGCGCAGTCTTATTATGTCGGCTTCTCGTTCGGAAAGGGCTTCCAGTGCAGCTCTAACCTGTTCGCTTATGGCGTTGGATATAGTCTGTATGTCAGGTCCTTCAATGTCCTTATCTTCAATAAGATCACTGAGCAGACTATCTTCTTCACTGCCTACAGGCGTTTCGAGGGAAACAGGGCTTTGAGCGACTTCCAGAATATGCTGTATTTTTTCTACTGGCAGGTTCATATCCTGGGCGATTTCTTCAAACGTAGGTTCTCTTCCTGTTCGTTGTATTAACTTTTTTGTTGCAGCAGTAACTTTGTTAATGGCTTCGATCATATGTACCGGTATGCGTATAGTTCTTCCCTGATCGGCTATGGCTCTTGTAACTGCCTGCCGAATCCACCATGTTGCATAAGTACTGAATTTATAACCTTTGCGATAGTCGAATTTATCTACGGCTCGCATAAGCCCTATATTACCTTCCTGAACCAGATCCAGGAATGATAACCCCCGACCACCGTATCTCTTGGCAATATTGACCACAAGCCTTAGATTTGCCGAGACCATCTTCATTTTTGCCTTATGGACTTGTTCTTCTGCACCTTTTATCAGATCAACAATATTCTCAAGTCTATCAACAGGAATGCCGACAGTCTGTTCGATCATACGGATTTTTTGTGAATTGCTGCTTAATTTCATATCCACATATGCTATATCCATTTCATTATATCCATCTATTAAAAACGCCGACATTTCGTCGTGGATTTCATGCTCAGTTTGATTTTCATTTTCTTTCCTGATAGCATATACTTCCTCAAGCATTTTCTTGATATTTGTTACTACTTTCCAGATATCATCTTCAGAAATGCGTGCCTTAGATATAATCTCCATTGATTCCTGTTTGCTGCAAGAAATCTTTTCGAGAATATCATCTACTTGCGATTCCGAATTATCATTACACAATTGGTTATGATAGTTCCTCATCTCTTTTTCTGTTTCCTCCAGAAAATTAATGACACTCTCAAGATTTTTAAGGCGTTTGGAGCTATGAATGGAAACGGATGGTGTGTCGCTTTTTCGAGATATTCGCTTCAGGGTTTTGTCGAAGGTCTTATTGGCGATCTTTCTTATTTCTCTTATAGCAAAAGGTATCTCAAGCAATGCTTCAAGTATAACCTTTTGCCAGTCTTCAATACGTTTAGAAAGCAAAACCTCTTCTTCCTTTGTCAAAAGGGATGAACGTCCCATTTCACGAAGATAAAGGGTTGTGGCATCACCACCGGAATTCGAAGATTTTCCAGAATTCTTGCTTTTTTGACAAAAATTATCATCAGTAGATTCAGAATCATCCTCAGATTCTTCGTCATCATCTGAAGAATAATCTAAATCGTCTTCAGAATCTTTATTATCATCCTGATCTTTATCTTTAGAATTTGACTTTTTGCTGGATTTAGAAGAATTGGGGGGTTGAATTTTATCCTGATCTGAAAGGCGTATTTCGATGTTTAACTTGTCAAGAATAGAGAATATACGTTCTATATTCCTGGAACCTTTGGAAAGGCCATATTCATTGGCAAGCGCAGAACTTATATCTCGGCAGGTTAGGTATCCCTTTTCTTTCGCAACCTCAGCAATTTTGGATTTCACGAGGTCTTCGAGTTTACCCATAAGAGATCCCTGATTATTATTGATTTCAGACCACCTGGAGCAATTAAGCACTAGAAACTGTCAGTTAATCCATGCAATTATTATAGCATATGTGTTCATTAAAGTCAAAGAATTTTTGTATTTATATTTACCAAGCATAAATTTTACATCCCTGTGTTATTGCGAAGAACGGAATAAAAAATAAAGTTTGGTTCTTCTGGGTTTAGTGGGGTTATAGTTGAAAATGCTAGTGTCTCTTTAAGCACTGCAACATCTGGTTTTAGTTAATTTTAGAAATATCAGTTACCAAACTAACCCTGAAAAACCTCATTTTTTAACAATTACTATTAAGAAAATTTCACAGGATTTCTGTCCCAACTAATGTCTGAATTTCAACAGATCAGTATTGACATAAGCAATTAAATGAGGTAGAATCTTGCCAGTTATTAATATTGATAATAATCAAAAATTTAAACATAAATGATCGGGGTGAAATTATCTGATGAAGATAGATGCTACTATATTCAGAGGATATGATATACGAGGCTATACCCATGATGTGCCGGAGAAGGACATTAAAAAGAACCTAACCGAAGATGTAGCTCTAAACATCGGTATGGCTTTGGGAAGTCGTTTAGAAGAAGGTTCAACAGTAGTCATATCCGGCGATCATAGAATAATGACGACCAAACTGCGACAGGCTCTTGTTGATGGTTATACGGCAGTGGGTATAAACGTAAAGGTTGATGAGGGTCAAGTACCTAGCGGTGCCAATAACTGGTACCTTATACGACATGGTCTGGACGGCGCAGTTCAGGTAACAGGGAGCCATAATCCCTGGTATTTTGACGGGATGAAAATCAGCGAGGGTATGGAAGCCCTTTATGGCGAACAATTAAAAGAACTCATACCGAAAATCGAAGAGGGTAAATATAGACTGTCAAAGAAAAAAGGTAATATAGAAAAAATAAATATTGTTGATTCATATATACAGATGCTCAATAAAGCTTTTCCTGAGCCGTTTAAGTGTAAACACCGGATAATATTTGACGCCGGTAATGGTTTGGGCGGTTTGCTTGTTCCCCTGCTTCAGGAAAGAGGCGCGGATGTAATAGCTTTACTTACAAAACCCGACGGCAGTTTCCCTTACCATGATGCTGATCCCTCGGATAAAGAAGCCGCTGAGCTTGTATCAGAAGCTTTGGAAGCCACAAACAGGGGTATAAATAGCCCGGAAGATAAATGGTACGGGCTTTTAACTGATGGTGATGCTGACAGAAGCGGATTTGTGGCCGAAAATGCAGAGGTTGTCTGGCCCGAAAAAATGGCTGCCATATTCTACAAAGAATATCTGTTAAACAGCAAAAATGATGAAGAGGTCATGGCCCTGGATGTAAGGGCATCCAACGCCGCCATGAAAATTGTATCCGAAAACGGAGGGCGCGGCTTCTTTATTCCTGCTGGTTATCCCAGCCATCGTCTTTTTGCCCGGTTAATAATACCGGAAATTGGTAAGACAAAACCAACTCACACAACAGCGGAGGCTTCCGGGCACTTCTTTTATCCTACAGCTTCTATGGGTGAAAACAGTAACTTCGTTCCCCATGCTGCGGATATACTAATAGACGATGGCCTGTATTCCGCCCTGAAATTTATATACATACTGGACGAATTTAAAACCGATGATTCATGTGCAGGTGTAACCTTGCAGGAACTAATGGATACTATCCCTTCTAATCCAACAGGACCGGAAATAAGGGTTTCATGCGATGATAAAGAAAAATTCCAGATAGTGGATAAAATTAAAGCCCAAATATCTAAAGATTATAAAGATGATTTAAAAGCTTTGTGCGATCCTCTGGAAGTCGGTGATGGCAAAAGTAAAATAAAAATACAGAAACCCGATTGTGGTCTTATTGAGGTGGACGGTGTTCGCGCTCAATTCAAAGACCATAGCTGGTTTCTGATTAGAGCCAGTAATACAGTTCCTAAGCTTACACTTAAGTTTGAAGCCCCAAGTTATGAGCTACTTTACCAGAGGATGCAGGAAGTAAATAATATATTTAAGGAATATTCCACAGTTGAACCAGAACCTTTGGAAAAAGCCATTGAAAGTTTTTGGGAAGAGATAAAAAAGGAGAATTAGGTATGCTGAAAAAATTTCGCAAAGGTGTATCAGGTTTTTCTCTGGTGCATCTTTTGATTATTATAGTTGTGATTGTAATTCTTGCCGGAGTTGCCGCTCCCAGGCTTTTACGTCAACAGGAAAAGGCCCGGCGTACACAGGCCAATAACGATATTGACGAATTGGGTCTTGCTCTGGATATTTACGCCAATCATAACGGAGCTTATCCCAGCACAGAACAGGGCTTGAAAGCCCTCTGGGAAAAACCAATTATTCCCCCTATACCCAACAACTGGCAGGGACCTTATCTGGATAAGCCCATACTCAAAGACCCATGGGAAAGAAATTATGTTTACATATACCCCGGTAGAGTTAATAGATATGATTACGACCTACTTTCCTATGGTAAAGACGGTATATCCGGAGGAAATGGCAATAACGAAGATATAGTCAACTGGACTGAGGAAAACTAGATTAAGGTTCTGATTTAAATATCCCAAAGCTAATTAATTGGGTTCTTCCGGGTTCAGTGTGAAAATAAAAATTATTTAAGTTTTAACTTACTTTCGGGAGGGTTTAGCCCTCCCGTTTTGATTTTCCAGACTTAATCCTGAAAAGTCATAATTTTTTACTGATAAATGGTTTGATCACTAAATATTAAGGGTCGGGTAATCCTTTTTCGCTGATTTTCGTATTCTATTATATGGTTTACATAAATATCCGCGACAATCCGTCAAATCCGTATCATCCGTGTGCTATTATCTTATAAGGGATTACCATAATGAAAAATATTTACATTCTTATCACCATTTTTTCCCTGACCATCCTTGCTCTAATCCCCGGATGCGGTGAAGATGAATCAGATCCTCCCATAATATTCAGCCTTATAGCCGAACCAGAGATAGTGGCCCCGGATCAAACAGCGACGCTTACAGTCGAAGCCGGAGATGTAGACGAAGATCCATTAACATATATATGGACTGCCGCCGCTGGAAATATTAACGGCAGCAGCAAAACCGTAAGCTGGTCACCTCCCCAGGAAGAGGGTAGATACGAAATAACGGTAACAGTCAGCGACGGTAACGACAGTGTATCACAAAGCATTATACTGTGGGTGTGGATACCCCGCCCCGGCGATTATTACCCCTTGGAAGTCGGCTATAGCTGGACTTTTGAGGACAGCGACGGCAATACCATTAATTTTGAGATTATTGACACTATTGAGATACAGGGATTGGAATCGGATACCACAGCCTATGTAAAACAAACAACATCATCAGACCTGCCGGATGCGGCAAACTTCACCTACATTAATATTGATTCAGATGTGGTATACCAATACGCTATGGGAGGCTCCAACGCCGGCGGCGATACTATAATCTTCTCTCCAGAACTACCCCTCTATAAATTACCCCTCATCCCCGGTGAAACATGGGAAGTCGAGTTTAATGTAAAACTTCCGGAAGGCTTTTTCATCGGCAACGGTAGAGCCACTTATGAAGTCATATCCGAAGAGGATTTAACTGTCGAAGCCGGAAGTTTTGAGCATGTATTCAAAATAAAAGAGGACTTCACGTGGGAACTCCTGGGCAACGAAATTGATCGCATAATAACCTACCACTGGCTCGCACCAAATGTAGGCATAGTAAAATTTACCCAGGAGGAAAATGTAGGCGGCGAAAACATACACACAGAGGCAACCCTCAAATCATACTATCTGAAATAAGATAGGCTCTTCCAGGTTCAGTGTGGTAAAGATAAGAAAATTCTTTACGCTGTCATTCCTGCGAAAGCAGGAATGACAAGCTGAGGGAATTTTCAATTATAACCACACTTAACCCGGAAGAACCATAAGATAAAAAAGGATTTTTTATAGACACAGAATAATCGTCGTGTTATAATACTTCTGTTTTTAAAGCTCTATAAAAGTGAAACCAGGAGGAAAATACATGAAAAATTGCGAAAATATTATTTTAGCATTTGTGTGTTTTATTGCTGTTTTTGTTTTTTCTTTCCCGGTTACATCCTATGATGATGACGATGACCAAAAAGAAGAAAATCCCAAAATAATAAAAGCTATTAAAATAAGTTCTGAAGAAGCTCCGGATATAGACGGTAAACTGGACGATGAAGCCTGGAAAAAAGCCCAGCCTGTTTCCGATTTTCTGCAATACGAACCGGTTAAGGGGGGAAAGCCTGGTGATCCTACAATGGTTTATGTCCTGTTTGATACTGAAAAAATATATATAGGTTTTGAGTGTCATAAAAAAAATCCTGATAAGGTTATTGGAATGGAAATGAAAAGGGATGGTCGCTTTTTCCAGGACGATTTTGTGGAGGTTTTTCTGGACACATACCATGACCGGCGTAACTGTTATGCCTTTTCCGTTAATTGTCTGGGAACTCAGGCTGATAGGCGCATTGCCAACGAGGGAAGCATGCGAAGCGGCGGTCCATTCGGCGACAGATCCCGGGCCTGGGACTGCGCCTGGGATGCTGGGGCATCCAGGGATGATAAAGGCTGGACGGCTGAGTTAGCTATACCCTTTTCTGAGCTTCGTTTCGATAAAAAGGGAGATGGAACATGGGGTATAAATTTCTGGCGAGGAAACGAGGAACTAGAAGAAGAGGACACATGGGCAGATGTAGGCGAAGAAGAACTTGCCGTCTCAAAATTTGGTGTAATTGTAGGTCTTACTCCTGAAGAATTCTCCACAAGGCGCGCCCTGGAATTTAAACCCTATGGCACAATCAAACCCCAGCTTTCCCCCGAAAGGGATATAGAGCCTGACGCAGGTATAGATCTAAGGTATCCATCCACAACCATAACAGCAGATTTTACCTTTAATCCCGATTTTGCACAGGTAGAAGCCGACCCCGCCCGGATCAATCTGGATGATGTGGAGAGGCGTTTCCCTGAAAAAAGACCGTTTTTCCAGGAGGGTATGGAGCTTTTTCAATCCCCTATTGAGCTTTTTTATACCCGAAGGGTGGGAATAAAAGACCTGATGTATGGGGCCAAGGCCGTCGGTAAATTGGGCAGTTATAATATGGCCCTGCTAGGATGTAAGGCTGATGATACAGTTGAATCTGATGATGAAGAGGAACCGGAAGAGGAAACAGAGGACGAAACGGATAATAAATATCTGGTTTTTCGTGGACAAAGGGATGTAGGCAGGAATTCAAGTATAGGGATTCTAGGCGTAAATAAGCAAAAAGCTAATGATTATAACCGAATTGGATCAGTAGATTTTAATTTATCTTTGCCAAAAGATACAAGGCTGATGGGTCAATATGCCAATAGCTGGTCCCATGATTTAGACGACAATGCTTTTATTCTGGAACTCAAAGGCAGTGTACCGTCAGGACATTATGATCTAAGCTATGTTGATGTGGGCCCGGATTTTGAAGCTGAAACAGGGTTTGTACCGCGTATTGACCGCAGAGGTTTCAGGGGGGGAATGGGCTATGAGTATGACCGTAACTCCGATGTTCTTAAGTCTATAAGAACATGGTTTGGCGGTGAAAAGCTGGAAAATCATAAAAGTGTAACCACTAACGAACGTGCTGTTTTAGAATTAGGGGCACGGTTTCTGGATTTTTACGCTTCGGTAGAACCCCAGTGGTATTATCATGTTGATCCGGACAATGAAGATAAATTTTACACTGATAAAACTGTATTCTTCTTTACCGGATGGTTTCCTCCTAAATGGGCAACAATAATGAATAGAGTATCCTTTGGAAAACAGGACGACAGGGATATGTTTTTCATTGCTCCGGAAATAAGAATAATACCAACTCAAAAGCTTAGGATCGAGTTCGATCTGGAACGACTGGATAAAGAGGGTGAACCCCTGATGCTGAATCGAAGACTTACAACCAGCTATCAGTTCTCCCATAAAATGTTTGTAAGGACCACTTTTGAAATGTCCCGGGATGCAGGTCGTTATATCTTTGGTCTGTTTGGCTGGGAATTTCGACCCGAAAGTAATCTATATTTTGTATATACGGATGAAAAAGAAAAAGACGTAAAAGAAAGCGAGCGGATTATTTTTATAAAGCTTTCATACCTGCTAAAATGGAAGCCTTTTTAAAATTATGATTATGATAAAGAACGGATAATATTTATTACATTTTTAGCCGCTGAATTTATAGTTTCAGTTTTATTTCGCTTTCTTTTTATATGAACCAGAGATTGATCATTCCGATGACGATAAAGCCACCGGGATATTATATTCATGGCGTCTACTTCCAGTTTTGTCATCTGTTTTTTATCGGGATTATTTCCATTAAAGAATATTTGTTTAATATACCCGGCAAGTTCACCATAAAGTCTTTCTTCCGTTTGATTTTCGGCACAAACGGTTTTCTGCTCTACCAAAGCACCTTTTCTTATGAAAAATAGTTCAGCAGAATTAATCTCTATAGCTGGATAAATGGCTATAAGATTATTGTTATCCACCGAATTCACCCTGAATTTTCTCCTTATGATTTCTTTCCGAAGACCATCTATATGATCTCTTAATCTTGCCGCCTTTTCAAATTTCAACTCCTCTGCCGCTTCTCTCATATCTTTTTCCATATCCCTTATAAGAGTATATTTCTGACCACCAAGAAGCCTTAAAATTGAGCCAATTATATTGCGATATTTTTCCCTGCTAATTTTCCCACAGCAAGGCCCGGTACAGTTGTTAAGGTGATACTCCAGGCAGGGACGTTTCGTCCTTCTAAAGACTTCATCATCGCATTTACGCACAGGAAAGTAGTTGATGATAAGATCAACAGTTTCCTGTGCTGCGGACATATGTGAAAAGGGCCCCAGATACTTGGCTCCATCGGATTCGATCTCCCATGATACAAGTATCTTGGGAAAATCATCCTGCATTGTTATTTTTACAAAAGGGAAATTTCTGAGGCGCTTTTGAGCAACGTTATATTCAGGCAGGTGTTCTTTAATAAGCCTTGATTCCAAAAGCAGGGCTTCCAGTTCTGAACCACAAACAGTATAATCTACCTGTTTAACACGTCTTACTAAACGTCGGGTTCTTTTTGAATGGCGATATGACGGATAAGTATATGATCTGACCCGTTTCTTCAAAGACTTTGCCTTGCCAATATAAAGGATTTCGGATGTCCTGCTCCTGAAGAAATATACACCGGGTTTGTCTGGTAATGGCTTTACTAATTCTTTGGTAAGCATGAGAATAATGTTTAAATTTATAATTTATCAATATCAAAAAGTAATTCCTGTTTTGGTGCTTCCTGGTAACCCATACTCAGCTTATCTCCATATATTTGTTTAACAGATTTAATAAAATTTTTGGCTCTTCCGGGTTCAGTGTGGTAAAGCTAAGAAAATTTCCAAATTATTACCATGCTAAACCCGGAAGGTCCAATTTTATTACCAATTGCAATTATTAAAGCGTCAGAAAGCCTACCCAGAAATAACTTCAATACGCTCAGAGATTCTATCCCGCATAAAATCGGTAATTTCTTTCATTCGTTCCTTTGAGGGCGGCTGCAGATCTTTTAATCTGTAGTCCATATCCAGGCGTTCGTATTTACCTTCACCCAATCTATGATACGGCAAAAGCTTAATACGTTTAACATTTTTAAGTTCTGACAAAAATTCAGCTAAAGCCTGTAGATTTTCCTGGGAATCATTTAACTCCGGAATTGTGGGCATTCTAATTTCTATGGGTATACTCAGTTGATCCATTTTTTTCAGGTTTGATAGTATAAGTTCGTTGGGTACTCCTGTAAATTCTTTGTGCTTATCGGGATTCATATGTTTCATATCATAAAGAACAAGGTCAACGTATTCCAGTATTTTTTCCAGGGTATCCCATTTTACACAGCCCGATGTATCCAAAGTTGTGTGCATACCTTCTTCTTTGGAAGCTTTTAACACAGCAAGACAAAAATCCGGCTGGAAGGTTGGCTCACCTCCTGAAAGGGTTACACCGCCGCCTGAATTTTCATAAAATGGCATATCTTTTTTTACTTCGTCAATTACTTCCTGAACTGTTACGGTTTTACCTTCCATAACCGTAGCTTCTGCGTAACAGTATTCCACACATGTTCCACACAGTTTGCATTTTGCCCGGTAATATACACGTCCCTCTGGAGTTGCTTCTAAAGCTCCGCTTGGACAGCGTTTAAAGCATTCGCCACAACCTATACATTTATTTTCAAAAAAGACTATCTGCTTTTGGATTTTCATAGATTCCGGGTTATGACACCAAAGACAGCGCAATGGGCATCCCTTGAAAAACACTGTTGTCCTTATACCCGGACCATCATGTACAGCGAACCTTTTAATATCAAATATCGTGCCTGTTAATTCACTCATCTAATAACCTCACATTGGCATAATTTCAGAATCTACAGATGAATAATGACGAGAGAACTACCCGTCTTTCTGTAGGTTTGACCTGGATTTATCCCTGCCAGCGATCTAAGAGCGGAATCCTTCATCCATCCTATAATTCCCCTGCCTGATATTCGCTGAGAAAGGTTTCGCCGCATAGAGTTAATAAATATTTGCTTTCCTTCATCTTTGATTGATGATATGCCGGGAATATTTCCCTGATTATCCCATCTCAGCGATTTACCTTGTTTAATATCCCCCAGAAAAAAGTATTGACCATCAGAAAAATAATAACATTCATCGAGATCAAAGGGAAAATGGCTTATTAATTCACTATTGCTATTAATCTCAATATTCCCTTCCAGCTTAACATATAATTCACTACAAAGCAACTGTGGATTTGCTATATCTGGGTTAGATATTTCTAGAATTAACCCATTTTTTTGTATTAAGCTCATATCTCCGTATACATATTTCCTGCTGTCTGATACTGATATATAATCTAAAAATACAGTTTTGGGCTTATTAAAACTAACTTTGTAACTATTACCAGAAGGAGAAAAAAGGCTGAAATAGCTGTATACTCTGGCCCTATCTATATCCTGAAATACATCCACCACTGAAAGTTCACCTACTGTTAAGGCCGAATTGCTGTTCAGATAAACAAAGCCCAGGGAACCGAAAGAAAAAAATATGATAATAAATGGTATAAAAAGAAAAATCCATCCATTCCTTTTAACTTTTTTGTAGATTATATACGAAACAAAAGTCAAAAAAATTATGTAAAATGACAGAAATATTATAACAGAATTAAGGGAGGGCAGGTCTGTGGAACTAATAGATATAAGAAGATTTTTTACTGTTCTACTTATATCAGATCTTTGTAATACTGAAGGTTTAATAAGGTTTTTCCATAACTTATTATTTCCCTTCCATTGAAGAAGTGATGGTTCCATGTAGTCAAAAGCCAGGTAAATTACTCTTCCATATCCTGTCT
>WJIO01000423.1 GCA_014730235.1 Candidatus Poribacteria bacterium | reverse complement strand
ATTATCCGATCCGGCATAAAATCCCTGATGTAATTCTTGTAGAAAGGCAGGTCAACACTGAAATAATGGGGGGTTATATCCAGTCGTCCATGTCTGAGATCATCCATTGCTTCAATCTCCTACTCAGCTTTCAGCCATGCCAGGTTAAACTTATAATACAAACGGCTGGAAATAAGATGTATCATGCCATCTGGTGACTGGGTTGCTGCCATGTAACCTCTGGGTTCAGCATGGGTTGCATCCATTGTAAAATTACGGGTCCAGGCCCCACCGTCCAGTTCCTTGCTTACATCACCGGCTGTTATAAGCTTTTTGACAGACCATGTCTGACCTTCGTCAAAGGAAAGGGCTGCAAATAAACCGTATACACGCTTTTCCTCGCCGGATGAGTCGGTTATAACCAGGCCTTCAGGATCATCAAGATTTCTGCTGGAATCGGTAAAGGATATAAACAAAATTGGGCCTTCTATCAGGCGCATCAATACAACTCTTTGACCACCATCAATAGGCGGAAATTCGCTGGCAGTATAGCTCCATGTTTCACCCATGTCACCTGACATGCTTTTGGGCATACGTTCTCCGATATTGTCGTCACTTCCCAGGCGATTATCACCGCGACCAAAGGCCATCAGACTCCCGTCTTTAAGTTGAGTTACACCGGCATGAATACCGGCAATAGTGCCTCCGGTTTTAGCTGTCTTGAAATCGGGCTTGGGAGTTCCAGCTCCGGGATCATACCATGTTTCACCTTCGTCTTTACTGATGTGTATGGCTGTTCCACCGTTGCCGCTGTAGACTGCATCGCATGGCTGAATTAGATAACCTTCTTTAGTTCTGAACGTACCGCTGATGACCTGGTTTCGCGGTTGATGTTCAGGACAGATAAGTTCTGGATGTGACCATGTTACGCCGTTGTCGGTGCTGGTCTGTAATGTAAGGGCCAGATTTGCCCATCTTGCACCGGCTTCCAAACCGTTGAAATGGTATAATTTACCCTTACCATCATAATACAGGGCAGAGCCGGTCATATTTCTGTCTGGCGCTTTGAAAAATTCTGCTGGATCATCCCATTCATCATTTCCCTGTCTTAGCCGACTGGCCAGGATAGTCAGTTCCCGTCCTCTCTCATGAATGGTGGAAAACCACACAGCCAGCAGATCACCGTTTTCACACCATGTTATGCTGGGACAATGGTTGTGGTCATACATGGGGATATTTTCTCGATCCGGGGGGTATTTGACGTATTCAACCGGACCTTTGAAATACGGTTCATCCGGGCCTTTGGTCCATTTATAGGCATCTTGACTGACATTCACAGCCCAAAGCTTGGGGTCTGGAGGGGGCAGGGGTTTTGTTTCGGGCATTTCACCCAGCACCACCCGAAAACCTATAAGCCAGCTTTTATCCTCAGGTAATGTTCCAAGACGATTGGCTGATCGCAGGAATTCCGGTGTTGTGTTATGGCTCCCTCCGCGAGTAACTTTCATTGTGCCGCTGATCATGCCAACAGGGTCAGTCTGCTCGTTATCTATATATCTTCCGTACCAGTCATGACACCATTCCTCCACGTTACCATGCATATCATACAATCCCCATGCGTTAGGCTTGGTTTTTCCCACATGCAGGGGTACAGGAACAGGATCCCATTCGTGTTCCTGGTGTTTATGATACATTTTGGGAATTTCATCGCCAGTGTTGTATGGTGTCTGGGTTCCAGCCCGACAAGCGTATTCCCATTCCGCTTCAGTGGGTAACCTGTAAGGTAAACTCTCTTTTTCCCCAAGCCATTTACAAAAATCAACGGCTTCATGCCAATTTACAAATATAACCGCTTCGTCATCGTCTTTTGAAAAACCACGTTTTCCCCGAAGTTTTTTATGATCCGGGTTAAATTCTTCATACTGCTGGTTGGTCACTTCGGTAACAGCCATGTAAAAAGGTTTTGTAATGTTTACTTTGTGGACAGGACGTTCATCAAAATCACCGTCTTCCTGCCCCATAATGAAACTACCTGGTTCAATACGTGTGAATTTCATCCCTATTGAATTTTCATATACTTTGCTTTCGGGTATAGAAGCGGCAAAGGCCAGTAAAGCAAAACTCAGAGGATATATGTCCAGCATGGAAAGACTCCCTTGTTAGGGTTATATTTAAAATGCAACAGTTAATCTTGCTTTTTTGAGAGAATGAATTAATTTTCCAGCATCAGGGCCTTCATAGGGGCCAAAGTGCAGGTTACTTACTTCTACCCATTTATCGTTGATGTCTATGACTTCATCCCACTCAAATCTTTTACCTTCGGGAATTTCACCATCTTTTAACGATGATAACCATTTTTCGCCTTCTTCTTTAGTGCCGGTTTTGCCTTCTGCGTGGTTATGTTCCCATTGGTTTGTAACAGGATCAAGTCTTGTTACTATCAGTTCAGCCATTAATGATCCTCCATAAGGTAAAGATATTTAAAACTAATGAAAATAAGACCGGTGTTTTTCAAGGGCCACGCAAATTGCCTCGATATTCTCCAGCGGCACGTCAGGAGCACATTCTGCGCTTAACCATAATCCACCCTCAGGGAGTGCTAGACGTTCAACACATTCCCCTATATGTTCATCTATCTGTTCCGGAGTAGCAAAGGGGAATAGCTGCCTGTCCAGATCAAGATTTATGCAGACTTTACCCTTACAGGTTGCCTCTAAACCATCCAGACCATTGGCCCTGATCTGGGGATTAAGCACATTCACACCGCAGTCAACCAGATCGGGGATGATTTCTACAATATGACCGTCTGTGTGCATGTATACATAAAGACCTTCTTCGTGACATCTACCATATATTCTGGCAAAACATGGTTTGAGATATTTTCGCCATTTTTCCGGACTCATGGGAAGTCTGTCCTGCATGCCTAGATCGTCGCCGAAGTGAATCATAGTGCCGTTGTAATCCTTAAGTCGGAATTCCAGGTTTTTCATGTTGTAGTTCAGCACTATGTCAATTAGCATCTGGAGTTCCGGGGGTTCTTCTGCAAAGTCAACCATTAGCTCCTCAAAACTTCTCAGGTATTGTAATTCCAGATACATAAAGCCATGAGGGAAACTGCCATCTATTATATCCGGTGCTTTCATTTTGTGCACATCTTCTCTTTTTGGGACAGGGAAGTATTTAACTATGGCCTCCATTCCCTCGGCCACGTTACTCCATACACTTCCCCACCTGTCGGTATGGTTTCCTTTAACATAAGTTCCACCTACCGCGTCGTAATCCCTCTGGCCTTTATTATGCTGACCGAAAATTACAGGATGCCTCGTGGCCAATTCATCCAGTTCTTCCCGGTATTTCATCCATGTTGCAGGCAATAATGAAACGCCAACGGGTATATATTCAGGATTATCATAGCGCATTGCTTTCATGCGATCATCTGCCAATGTATTCCTCCAATCTCTTTATTGTAATCGTAAAAAATTAGATTCTTCCGGGTTCAGTGTGGTAAAGATAAGAAATCTTTTATGCTGTCATTCCTGCAAAAGCAGGAATGACAAGCTGAGAGAATTTTCAATTATTACCACACTGAACCCGGAAGAGCCAAAAATTAAAGATATGTTTAGAAAAACAGCTTTATAGTAATGGTAAATGACAAAAATTTATGATTATTTTTGTTATAAAAATCTTTTTTTACTATTACTTTATTCATCTTTCTTTTCAGATTCGGATAATGCTTTATTTGCTATTCTTACAGCGTGTTTAACCAAATCAGAACTCTGGTTAATTTCTTTAATCATCTTCTGGTTTGTAAAACCAACTGATAAGTAGTGTTTTATTTCGGTAGGATCAGAGCTTATCCTGGTGCTGGCTAAATTCAGCGATAAACCACTATCCATTATATATCTAAGACCCAGATTCAGGTTTACGCCATCCAGTTCAAACATAATTTCAACATTACTGCTCATGTAATTTATATAAAAATCTTTGCTAATACCAAAGAATACCCCATGCAAATATTCCCCCAAAGTTGTATCATCAGAGCGATATCTCCCATCCCCTATACCCAGATGCCCATGTATCATATGCACTAAAGGAAGATTGAAGCTCTTGCTAACAACACCGTATATGGATCGCTCATAACTGTCCTCTTCTCTAACTGTCTTATCAA
This sequence comes from Candidatus Poribacteria bacterium, assembly GCA_014730235.1. GTDB lineage: Bacteria > Poribacteria > DTPJ01 > DTPJ01 > WJIO01 > WJIO01. The sequence goes on along the minus strand of WJIO01000423.1, from coordinate 14,337 downwards.
TGATACTATCCACACCTATGGACATAGCCGGAATGGAACCCGATTCCCTTATAACCAATATCCTCATGTTTCCCAGGATGTAATCTTCATCATCCTGCTCAAGTCTTAGAAGCCCTAGTTCTGCAAAATAGAATATGCCAAAATCCAGCCACATAAAGAGATCATCCCGTTTTTTATCCACCATGGATATATTTATACCTGTATCAAATATACCCTGGTCCTTTACATAGGCTTTGGGTATATTTATCAACGATGAGCTTTTTAAAACCGGATCGGCTGATAATCTATAACAAAAAAGCTGTAGTGAAACTAACAGGCAGATATAAATAGGGATTTTATATTTCATAAAATTACTCGTTCCAAGGGTGGGGTAAAAAAATTTGTTCGTAAGTATTTAATGCCATTTTGTCTGACATACCGGCGACAAAGTCACATACGATCCTGGATATGTCATCTCTTTCATTTCTACTCATCTTAACCAGGATTTCGTGTGGATTTTCTATGTAATAATAGAACAATTCCCTCAGGGCTTTTGTGGCTTTGCGTATTTCCATCAATATTTGCTCGTGGGGATATACCTCGGTATATAAATACTGCCTTATTCCTTCTACAGCATCTAGTATTTGCCTACCCATTTTTATGTCATGTGAATCCAGGCTGTTTTTGACAACGTCCTTTACCATTATGTCTATTCTGGCTCCGTGTGTATCTCCAACAGTCTGGATATAATCCCGGGGTAAGTCGGATTGACTTATGATACCGGCCCTTATGGCATCCTCTATATCGTGATTAACATAAGCGATAATATCGGCTATTCTGACAACACGACCTTCAAGGGTAAAAGGCAGGTTTTCTCTAGAATCAATTCTGTCTTTGCCTTTTGAATGTTTTAATATGCCGTCCCGAACCTCAAAAGTCAGATTTAATCCCTGGCCGTTGCGTTCCAGCATATCAACCACACGCAGGCTTTGTTCATTGTGCCTGAAACCCTGAGAGTAGATTTCATTCAGAGCCGCCTCACCGGCATGTCCAAAGGGTGTATGCCCTAAGTCATGACCAAGAGTTATAGCCTCAGTTAAATCTTCATTCAGACGAAGGGCTTTGGATATGGTACGGGCAATCTGAGATACTTCCAGAGTATGAGTAAGACGGGTTCTGTAATGATCACCCACAGGTGCAAGGAATACCTGGGTTTTGTCTTTAAGTCTGCGGAAGGCTTTTGAATGGAGAATTCTATCCCTGTCCCGCTGGAATTCAGTGCGCACATCGCATTTTACTAGTGGTGTTTTCCGTCCCCGGGTATTAGAGCTTAAACATGCAAAAGGACTGAGATATTCAGATTCTATTTTCTCCAGCATTTCCCTTATTGTCATATTAATCCATCACCGCTGGAGTTCTTTTAAACTGGAACACAACATCTTTCCAGCCTTCTGATTCCGGAATCCTTACATCAGGAAAGATAAGCTTTAGCTCTGATGCTTCTGGTGAAACCAGGGGAAACACCAGTAAGCCGCTCTTTTTACCACCGGCATAAAGTTTTACAGGCTTCATCATAGTTCCCTTAAGTATCATACGTCTGAGGTATGAAGGATTATAAATCCTTCTAACAGAGTATGTCCTGGGACGCCAGTAAAGGTCATAGTGATAATACCAGGGACGCATATATCGCCTGTGATATCTGGGATGATATGGAGGGCGATTTGTATATACTACCTCCCTTTCAATAGTTGGATATGAGCTATATCTTTCCCTGAGCTCCTCGTAGGAAATTGACTCATACTGTTCTCCAGAATCATCCATAAGAACGGCCATACTCAGATTAGCTTTAAGACCGGAATCCGTATTATTTTTTACTTTTACATCAAAAACGGTATAGCGTGGTCTGGCATGCCCCCAATCATCAACATAAAGATAGGGATTAATTCTGGCATCTGAGGTTACATCCATCAAATCAACAGCGTCAACAGGGGAAACTGATATGTATAGTCCACCCTTTTCTACACTTACAGAATTAAATTCTTCATTTAGTTTCTGTTCTTCATTATTTAGTACAGGATTAACATAATAATCCACCTGAGGTCTTATGCCACATGCGAACAAAAGTAAAGATAAAATAAATAAAAATACGAAAGCAAAAGAAAGCTTTCTTAACATTACAATCATCACTCCTCTTAATATAATACTTTTTGTCTTTATAACAGAAATAATTATACCATACGATACTTCTATTTACAATACAACTTGTTTACTTCTCTACTATATTTTCGTCAATCTTCACACCAAAGTGTCTACCAGAATCTTCCACAAAAACCAAGACTTCATCACCTTTACTGAGCTTTGCTACTGAAATGGGAGAACCATCGGTTTTTGTCAATCTTATCGTTTCGGCGTTCTGGAGTATCAAGGATACTTTTTTCTTGTCTTCGCATTCTGCTTCTACAAGGATCATGGGTCTACGCTCTATTTTATTTCTTCCTACAAAGGCTGCCTGACCATTGCCATCAGAATCTACAATAAGAACTTCATCACCGGTTTTCAGGTCTGCCAGATACCTGGTTTTACCGTCTGGAACCCTTACATAAGCATGAACGCCGCCGGCGTTTACGCGGAAGGGCCTGGGATCGCAGTATGGGGTTTCGATGTTCTCCGCCCTGACAAGAAACATGCCGCTGCTGCTGTTTCCTACCAGCATGCCCTGACTGCCTATCATATTTGTGCATGTATCAACACATACTCGATCACCCAAACCCAGTTGTTTCGTATTGGTTATCTTTGCTATATCTAAATCCAGATGTTCTGAAGATTCTTTTACCATCCGGGCAACTTTCTTAATTTCATTTATATCATCTGTCTTTAGCAAAACACCACTTACACCAGTTTGAAGAGCACCCATAGCTAATACAGCTTCCTGACTGCTTTTTACAAAGGCAATAATATTACTGGCTCTGGAAATCAAATTTTCCAGAGGTATCACCATCCAGTCACCGGTTTTAACTATTACCATTCTGGTATTACTATGTTTTACAGCCTCATCCTCATCCGCCTTGCTGTTAATTTCCAGTTCTATAACATCCTCACCGAGTTTTATGTCTCCATTTTCCGCAATTGTCTTGATGATTCCCAGTTCTTTTACTTTATTAACTTTATCTTCATTTACAACTATTCCATCGGCACCGCTTTCCAGGGCTGTTGTAATCAGGTCTCTGTTCCATTCTCTTGCATCTAACCAAAAATATTTCATATTTATAACAGCGGAATTAAGCAGAATATCATTGACTTAAGGGGATTGGCTCTTCCGGGTTCAGTGTGGTAAAGATAAGAAACCTTTTATGCTGTCATTCCTGCGAAAGCAGGAATGACAAGCTGAGAGAATTTTCAATTATTACCACACTAAACCCGGAAGAACCACATTTTTTTTACATTTCCACACTCAAGTCGGAAGAGCCAAATAAATTAAATCTGCTGATCCCGCTCCCCCTATTTTTTAATTACTTTTTCTGTCCATAATATGCCTTTGGGCCGTGTTTTCTTAGAAAGTGTTTATCCAAGAGACCCCTGGGTATATCGAGGTCTTTTGGGCTTAGTTGAAGCGTATATAAAGCCATCTTCGCTACCTCTTCCAAAACTATAGCATTTACGAAAGAATCCATTGGATTTTCACCCCATATAAATGGGCCGTGATTAGCAACTAGAATTGCCGGCATATGTAGAGGCACTAGATTATGTTCATGAAAATACTCTACAATAACTTTACCTGTATTTTTCTCATATTCATTTTTAATTTCTGATGTGGTAAGATTTCGTGTAATAGGTATCGGGCCATAAAAAGTATCAGCGTGTGTAGTACCAAGACATGGTATTTCCATACTGGCCTGGGCCCAGCTTGTCGCATGGGTTGAATGGGTGTGGGCTATACCTCCTATGTTTTTAAACTCCTGATACAGGAATAGGTGGGTGGGTGTATCAGAAGATGGTCTTAGATCACCATCTATAACTTCACCGGTTTTTATAGAAATAACTACGATGTCTTCAGGCTTCAGTTTTTTATAATCAACTCCACTAGGCTTTATGGCCATCGCTTCTGCTTCTCGATCAACTCCACTTACATTACCCCAGGTAAGAATTATTAAACCACTTTTGGCCAGCTCTATATTTGCTTTCCAGACATCATTTTTTAGATTTTGAAAGTCCATTAATCATTCTCCCGGAAATTCTGGATTTTTAAGAAAAAACATTGACATTATATCATAATTTTGCTATTATCATAAGCCGTGTTTGAATATATTTAAAAATATATAAATCATTATACATAGAAACGGAGGAGTAATTATCCTGTGGCTAATTTAAAATCTTCAAAAAAGCGCATTAGATCGAACAAAAAAAAAGAAGCAAGAAATAGAATGTTAAAATCATCACTGAGAAATACTCTTAAAAGTGTGGAAGAAGCTATTCAAGCTGGTGATATTGAAACTGCTGAAGCTAATTTTAATAAGGCTGTGTCTGCCCTAGATTCTGCTTATACAAAAGGTATTATGAAGAAAAACACAGCATCCAGAAAAAAATCCCAGCTTGCCAGAATGATCAACGAGGCTAAAAGTGCCGCATAAGGCATTTTTTTAGCCTTGTTTATACATTTGATTTCTTCTATTAATAAAATTCAGACAGAAGATATATCCAGTTCCGGATTTTTTCCCACAGCCAATATACTGCATGCCAGGATAGGATTTAAATTAAGCTCTCTGGCTTTTTTAACCAATTCATCGCTTTCTGATCCCGGGTTGAAATACAACTCTCCTACCCCTTTTTCAGCTATTTCCTCTATAACCCGTATGCCCAATTTTGATGGTAAATACAGGGTAGCCCGGTCTATTTTATCGGGTATATCAAGTATTGACTTATAAGTTTTAATTCCCTCAATTACTTCTTCCTTTGGGTTAACCGGATAAACTTTATAACCTATTTCCTTATATGCTCTTACTGCCTTATTACCGTATTTACTTCTATCTTTAGAGGCTCCAATAACTGCAACTGTCTTTTGTTTGTCCTCTTTCAATTCTACCTCCTAAAAAGCATGTCCTAATGCAAAATGGGGCCAATAGTTTCTCTTTCCGTTTCCCCTTATTGGATATCCATAGTCTATCCTTATAGGGCCTATAGGTGTCGAAAATCTTAATCCTGTACCTATAGATGATTTCATTTCTGTTATATCAAAATCCTGTATGCGGTTATAAATATATCCTGAATCAAAGAAAAAGGCTCCTCCTAACCATTTGTATATGGGAAAACGCAATTCGATACTCGTATTAAGCAGCACATTACTGGTATCGTCTTTATCCCATGTATATCCCCGGGGTACATTATAATCATCCATCTGGAACTGCTCGGGTGTAAGAACCAGATCGGCTTCGTCCAACCCTCTTACCCAACCGGTCATGATACCTAAAGCAAATACAGAATTCAGGGGTAAGGGTATGTAATGGGTGTTATCAAAAGTAATTTTTGTAAATGTCTCTGTACCACCCAGACGATCATTTGCGTGTTCCAGTTTTAATACATGCAACCATCCATCTATAGGGTTAAGGGGATTATTACGGGTATCCCTCCGGAAAGTTGTTTCCACTCTACCGATATTGGTTGTTCTTTTCCGCTCATCTTGCCTGTCTATATAATCCAGCAGGTCATACCTGTATTTATACATGAAAGTGTTATTTCTGCCAAGTCCATGACCTATACCAACTGTACCACCTGTCCATGTCTCCGGATAGTTAATATTTTCCTCTGAATACCTGTGTATATCTGTCAGGCCGTAAGCTTCACTTCCAAAGATTTTCGGCTCAATGTAGTTAATTTCACCACGAGTTCCCTCCGTACCTATCTGGATTCTCCCGCCCATAGTTCGGGCTGTTCCAAACAGGTTACGATGGTTAAACTCTATACCACCACGAAAATTATCATTTGAACTGAATCCTATATGGGTATTAACGGAAATTGCGTTTCTTTCAATTACTTCAATAATAATCTTAACCATGTCGGGAACACCAGTTACAGGTTTTGTGTCAATCTTAACTCCCTCAAACAAGCCAAGATCATAGATACGCTGCCAGCTACGGGCTATTTCTGTATAGCTGAATACCCTTTCTTCTGTCAAACGCTTTGATAATTCGCGCTTGATAATATGTGGTTTTGTTTTGGCCTGACTTTCAGTTAAAAACACCTGTCTTCCATCAATTATGCGGTAATACTGTATCTCAATTTCATCATCAATTCTTATTTTCTGGCCTTCATCAATATTGTATGTTATAGAAACCTGAGAATTGTCATCGCTAAATTTCTCCGTTTTTTCAACCTGCACGTAAAGATATCCTTCATCTGCATATTTTGTGCGTAAATAAGATCTATCGGCGACTGTATCTTCTTCTCTGAATATTTTTGGATTATCCGCCTTGTAATGAATTCTACGGGGAAATTCACTTTCAACCTGTATGTTTTCTTTCTTGAAGTCCGTTATAACTGTCAAATTTGAAAATATTTCTTCGTTACTCATTATCTCCCCGTTATCACCCTGAACATAAATATCAGTTACCAGAGTTTTTGATCCCTCTGTTATTTCCAGAGTAACATCAATTTTTTCCTCTTCAGGTTTTGGATTTATCTTTTTATTTACACTGACATTAGTATAACCTTTATCTTTATAAAAGGCTATTATGGCTTTGCGATCAGCTTCTAAAATTGTGTTATCCAGTATACCACTTGAAAAATATTTTTTAAAGAGCCAGAAAGACCAGAAGCTTTTTTTTCTGGTAAGCATCTGCTTTCTTATATTTTCAGGTTCTACTTCCAATTCTTCATCAGTTGCAGATTTTATTGTAACCTTATCCCTGATAATCATCTTATTATTTTCGATAACGTTAAAAATAACCGGTATATATTCTGTTGTAAGGTTGATGGTAGAGATCTCCGCATCTGCTCCTGCTTTATCGGAAACTTCAATTTTCAATTGCTTTATTGTCTTTGACCAATGTTTATTGCGGCCTATATCAATAGCGTAATCCCGGAACTGGTTTCCCGATATAATGTCAAAACTTACCTGACGCTCGGACTTCCATTTGTCTTTATCATCTTCAGTAAGCCAGTATACTGTAGCCAATGAACCCAGTTCACAGCGCATTCTTATATGGAATCGCCTGTATATACTGGCATCAAGTCGGATTTCAGGGCTTATAATTACAGGTTTATTATCAGCGGTTTCTATTGTTAAAATCCTGTCCACTACTTTTAAAGTTGTGCTTTCATTTTCAGGTGTCCAACCTTCTGTATCATCTTCATTATTAAAACCCCATACCTTATCATTTAGTATGCTGTAATTAACCTCTGCCTGATAATAACCTTTAGAACGATATACATTTCTTATATCTTCAGCACTTCGGTTAAGAACAGGATCTGTAACTGAGTGCATACGATTAACTGCTATGGATTTCTTAATTTCTTCCTCATCATCAACCCCGACATATTTGCCGTCTTCCTTTTTCTGGATTTTTATATATACGCGCCTTCCCTGCTCTACCTCCATAAAGATCAAAACGCTGTTATCATCCTCTGAATAAATTTCCACTGAATCTTTTGGAAAATGCCGCCCTAATTGCCGGGATATATCCAATTTATCATTATGTTTCCTGATTATATATTTTTTACCTCGATCTGATATAATCCATACAGAACCTGAAGTCACAATAGAAACATATGCTTCGGGGGATAAAAATACACCGTTTTCGTTAAAAGTTTTCGTCAGATTTTCGGATATTTTCAGGTTATCCAACTCTGCCTGGTATTCATTTTTAATGCTGAACAGTGATTCCTCGGTAAATTTCCTGACGTTTTCTTTATCCGATAAAGCTTTTGCAGTTTTTACTTTTGCGGTAATATATTCTTTGCTTCTGTATTTTTCCTCGATAAGTCTGGCATCTGTTCTTAAAACTTCCTGACCCTTGTATTTATTACCTATTTTCATATGCTGCATAGTTTCCAGAAGCTCTTTATCACTTATGACCGCTTCCATAGTGCCAATAAAGACTATCTTCTTTATAACAGGTCTTTGTCCTTCATTAATAACAAATACAAGACTTGCCTCTTTAGTTTTACCATCAATATTCAGAGAATCCAGTTTCACCTGGGTATTATAATATCCCTGAGATTTATATAACTCCTTAATAGAATTTTCATCAGCCTCAGCTATGGATTTATCATAATCCCGACCTACCTGAAGTCTCATAACCTGTAGTATTTTCTCTCGCTTAAGATTTTCATTACCCTGTAACTCAATACTTCGAACCCGGATTTTTGTGATGAGGATAAAAATTATATTCAGACCATCATCCGTTGTCTTTACATCTACTTCCACGTCGGAAAAACTACCTATAGAGTAAATACCTTCAATACTTTTTCTTATTGAACTTCGGGAATATAAGTCACCAACTTTTATTGTTGTTTCAGATTCTACTTTTTCCCTGGAAAATTCACCATCCCCCCGATAATCAATACTCACAATCTTTTGTCCAATAAATTCCAGACCTGATGGTGAATAATCAGAATTTTGACCCGATGCCCATACCGGGCAAAAGCATATTAGAATTATTATAATAAGACCGATTTTATATAGATTATAAAACATGACTATTTACTACTTCTTACTACTTCAAAAAGTCAAATAGACCTGAGATGGTTGGGCTTTCACGTTTTGCCTTAAGATCCAACCCCCAATCCTTGCGCTGAATTTCACCACTTATGGCCAGATGCTTAGTCAATTCATATTCAAGTCCCAATCGTTCTAAACCTCCGTAGCCTACATCAACCAGGACAGAAATCTGACTCATTAACTGCTTGGCCATGACCAGACGGGTTTCCTTGGAGTTATCAGGGTCTATCTGTATATCAAATTCCGTTAGATTAAGGCGTTTTTCCGCCTGATTTTCCAGATACCATTTAGCCAGCATTTGGGGTGATGACGAAGATGATTCTGAGGCCCTGTTTAGTAATTGTTCCGGCGTAGCTCCTAATGCCAGAATAGATATTATCTCTTCTTCGCTTAAATCAGGTGTTTCCTGGGTAACACCTTCACCAACTATTGTGAAGGAGGGAGGCAATCGCTCATTTAGAGTACCTCGAATTTCTATACGGACTATAAATGTTTCATCGTCCACACCGTCTGCGACATCGCTTTGTACCTCTGTTTCAGCAGTAATGTCGTATTCAGGATTAATTTCAGCTCTATTTCTAATCGTCCCCTCTGTTATGGTGAAGGTGCGACCAAAATAGGCAAATTCACCTTCAACAATACTGGCTTGACCAAAAACAAGGGGTCCGGCCAGAGACCCCCTTACTCTTGCCGCGGCTTGAGCTTCAACATTCATAAGGCTGTTTTCCATTCGTAAATCCCCGGGTATCTGGACATTAACATCAAGTTCCAGATCCTGAACCAGGGGATAATCCAGAAAAGCCTTAAAGCCTATCTCCCTTGACTGGAATGTTTTTTGTATCAAGCTGTTCAGGGATTCGGTGTATTCCCCCCTGTTTACTGTAATATTACCAGTAATTATGGGATTATCAAAACGCCCTTTCAGCATTAATTCTCCATCAAATAACATTGAGAAAACCATAGGTTGTTTTAAAGCACAGTTTTGCATTACGATGGATATATCCTGGATTTCACCGATATTATAGACGTTACCTTTTTCCCATAATATTACGACCCCGGCCCTGGTATCCTGTTTTTTGTCCAGGAAAAAATCTCCATCGTTTAGTTTTCCCCGAAAATTTTTCAGGGCTATAAAACCCTGTTTATCAGAAATGCTTTTTGAATCAAATTCTATGTCAGTTCTTATATCTTCAAATTTTATGTTTGAGCTTTCAAAATTTATATCCAGATTATCCAGACGGCAGAACCCCACAACATGGGGGCTTTTTTTGCCAGAAGCTATTTCCAAAGCATTTCCGGTTACTGTCGCCCCTACAACACCTGTACCGCTGGATTCTGTTATCCCTTTATTGATAAGGGATAATATGCCCATATCATCCAATCGGGCATCAAATTGCACTTCCATAAGTTCATCGTTCAAAGGCACATTTCCGCTTAATATCATCTGGTTTTGACCCGTAGACACACTGATTTTTTCCACAGATATGTTTTTATCCCGGTATACGATCCTACCTTCAAATTTATCCAGAACAGCAAGACCAAATTTCAGAGGGCGTTTCTGGTTGAAATTCTCTGGAGGCCAGAAGAATTCTACCTCTTCACCCCGGGCCTGAAGCTTAAAAGCCAGCCACCCACCCATAAGGTCCGGGTCCTGCATAAACTGGGAGACCAACTCCATGTCAAGATTTACGGTAGCATCAAACAACTTACGACCATCAATATCCCATTCACCAAAGGCTGATATACTGGTGGAAAATTCGCTTTGAGATGTCATGTCAATTAGCTTAAATGAGCTTAAATTCAGCTTTCCGTCTTTAAAGTTTACTGACATCTTTTTGGGATTTGTAAAGAAATGCTGTGCAGCGTTGACCTTTATTCCCTCATCAGCTATAAGCAGTTGCCCGGAAACTGAATTGACTTTATCCATCATAGAACCTTCCAGAAATTTCCTGAAATCACCTTTGAGACCACCTTCAATAGTAATTTCTCCGGATACAAGTTTTGCCAGTTCCGGCCCTCCCAGAGCCACAAAGGGATCCAATTTTGCCGGTGCGGCTTTGAAGGAAATTTCATATAACTGGGGCATCAACTGTTTTCCAAGCTGTATATTTCCGCTAAATTCATAATGCCCTTCTCCAATATTAAACGCAGTTTCTTCCATGAATATACCTTCGTCATTCATGGTAATATTAAGATTTATATTTTCAACATTCAGTGGAACAGGTTTTGCTGAACTATCCTCAACTTCTGTTTCAGGAACAATAGGAATAATTCTGAAAGTTGAATCAGCCAGATTAAGATTTCCTTTTAGATTTGGCTTACTCACAGTTCCGGAAACCTGTATATCAGCCTCGATTTTCCCTTTTGATTCCTGGATTTGAGGTGATATATGTTTCAGGAACTGAAGATCGAAATTTTCCATCAGCATCTTAAAATTGACTTCTTTATCCGGTATATTTACAGAAACAGGAAGAAGGGAAAGCTCAAGAGGAAATAGACCATTGGCTTCTATTTTGTTTCCAAAGCTGTCAACCTGAAAATCCTCAACATTGATATTATTTTCGTTATAACGGGCTTTTAGAATAACCTTATCTATTTTTGTCTGTCCGTTAGTTGAGGATATGGGTATATTCAGATTATTTCCTTCAAAAAACAATCTGAAAATTGGTTTTGGCAATTTCCCCCTTGCCAGAAAACGGAAACCCATATTTCCACCCATAGCTTCCGGAGGATTAACAAAAGATGATGCAAGATCAGGATTAATATCCTGCCCCAGAACGTTTAATTTTAGATTTAAATCGGTATCTATGGTTCCCGATACAGCGATTGATCCCTTTGGCTTTGATTTTTGATCAACGGATTTTGTAACATTAAGTTGAAATTCCGTTATATTCAGGCCTTTTTTGTCTATATAAAACCTTATGCTTTCATAGTTTTTTATTCCTACATCATTAACTAAAACATTGACAGGGTCAATGTTTATATTACCCCTCAGACTTTTAATCTCAGAAAGTAGTTTTTCAGTATCAGAAAGCCTTTTGGAAATATCCGAATCGAACACCCAGAAATCTGACTTGTTGAAAGAACCATTTAAAGCTAAATTCATGGACAAAGAACCATCAGCGGAGATATCTGATTCCTTCAAGAATTCCTTGAAAAATACTCCTAATTGACCATCCTGAATATCCATACTAAATTGAAAATCCGGTTTTCCGTTTCTACTTACAGGGCTGGATAACTGATTTTTACCATTTAACATCCAGTATGGAACTCTCAGAGAAAATTCTGAATTGTAACTTCCATTATCCATAACCCAGTCAATATTTCCGTTTAATTCATAATCCAGAGGATATGATTTTACAGAATTCCTGTAGTTCAAATCTTTCACCATAGATAAACCATCAACAGTACCATCCGGAGACAAGGGGTCGGTTACATCAAGACTCATAACTGAGAATGTACCGTTAATATTTTCCAGAGGAACGGGCATACTCTCAAGCTGAAATTCGGCGTTATTAATCTTGATATATCCACCAATTCTGGGATATTCTGGTAACCCTGTGGCCTCTAAATGAATTTCACTTATTTTACCCCGGGATTTTACTAACTGGGGAACAAAGGATTTTACCATACTCAGATCAAAATTCTTGGCATCAACAGAAACATAGACGGGTTTACCCATAATATCTTCAATAGTTGGCGGAGCCATGATGTTAAATTCAATTGGCATCATGGCTTTTATTTTGGCTTCACCGCCAAGAGTTCTGACCAGCAATTCTTCCAATTCGGCTTTACCTTTTTTGTATGATGCTTGGGTTGATATTCTTCTGATATTGATTTTTTCATAATTTATATCGGAACCGGAAAGGGTCATAAGAATAACCGGAGACTCAAGCTTGCCGCCGAATTTTGCCTTATAATTAATTTTTCCGTCTATTGTTTTAACCTGGGGGATCATCTTCGATATCGGGGTAAGATTAAGTTCGCTGACTTTTAATTCCCCTTGCAGTTTATTGTTATTAAGTGTGTATTGTCCATTCAGGGAAATATAACTGGTTTCGTTCTCTATATTAAATGACTCAATTTTTGCTTTACCATTTTCATAAGTAAATTCGATAGGCTTATTATTGGACCATTTATATCCCTCTGCATCAATTATCAGAGAAAGGAAATTAGCTTTAACAAGGGATTTTTCCGGATATGCTCCCTGACCTTCTGCATTTATAGAACCAACTAAACCTATTTTAAAATTACGACTGATTTCAGCAGTATTAAGGAGAGGATCAAAGTTAATATTGTCAATTTTAACCCTGGCCTTATACGGAAAAGGAAATTCAATTCCGCTATCAAAAACAGCGACAAGCGACTGATCAGAAAGACTTAAATCAACATGGATTTTTCCTTTATCAAGGCTAAACAAACAATTTAAATCGCTGAAGGCCTGGTCATTATAAGCCAGATTTACAATTTCAATGTTACCATCAAAAGCCGGGGATTTGAGGTTTCCTTTTCCGGAAACAGACACGTTTATAAGACCGCTGACTGCATAATTCTCAGGGATTACACCTGATAGATTTATATCCGAAGATACCACATCAAAGTCATAATCCCCCGACTGATCCATGCTGAAATTAATTTTTATATACTCATTTTCACTGGATATCATCATATCGTTAATATCAACAACTCCGGAATTTAATTCAACAGGTATCTTTACAGGATCAATAGGTCTATCAGCTACAACAAGCTGGGATATATTTATTTCTCCACCTCCATCTATTCTGTCAATCCTACCCTCTGCTGTCAGCTTTCCATTTACCATGCCGCCTTTAACAGGTATTTGCTGTTCACCCAAAATAGTCATATAATCCTGAATATTTAATGAATCAATAACCAGTTGAGCATTTAAATAAGGTTTTTCTTCCAGTAATACTGTTCCATCAATTGAAGTTCTGGTAGTATCTTTTCGAAGTGCTATCTCCTGTATTTCCAGAAGATTATCTTTAAGATTAAGTTTACCTGTCAGCGTTCCTGCCGCTATTTCACCATCAGTTCCAGCAGGTTTGATAATAATATCCGGTGTGGATATTTCAACCTGTGCCTTGAGATTTGAGATACCCTGGATAAAGTCCGAAGATTGCTGGATTGGTGACAATCCCATCATTTTTCGTATACCCGGTTCTGCTATTTCCATATTTGCGTCAGCGTTTATCTCTGTTTTACCCCTGACAGTTGGTACACCTGTGGCGATGGATGAAACCTCTGCCAGGTTTATAGGATCTGCGGAAACTGACATACTGAGTCTTCCATCATCCGTCAGCTTTCCCTCAACATGGATTTTAGAATTAGAATGTGATACATCGATATTTATTTGACCTTGATCCAGCGAAAGACTGGTATTAACAAGACCGATTTCAGCAGTCCTGGTTTCTGAATTGTTGTCTGAAGAGGGCATATCCGCTTTTAGGTCTTGAAGGGATATATGGCCATCCATTTTTACCCGACCCGGATGTAATTCAGTTCCCTCTAAAGCTAACTGAGCATCCATGCGGGTTGATACAGGTGATGGAACTCCCTGAAAATCGGAGATAATCTTATCTATATCCAATCTCTCAGCAATAATTCGACCTTCATAGCTATTTAAT
>WJIO01000422.1 GCA_014730235.1 Candidatus Poribacteria bacterium | reverse complement strand
TAACACACTGAACCAGGAAGAACCAAACTTTATCGCAATAACACACGGACATAAATTTTATGCTTGGTCCTTTTGAATAACTACCAACAAGAATATAAATTTTCACCCATGCTAAAAAACAATACTAAATTGCTGTAAATTCCTTTATATTCATAATTTTTTCAGTAGATACAGCACCAGTTCTAAACGCAATATCCTCTACCAAATGCCTGTTCTCAAAAAGCGCACAGCCATATTCCCCTCTTCTCATGGTTGCTTCGCTGTTCCTTATCTGACGTAAAAAGCTGGATTTCAGTGATTCTTCCAATCCCTTATCTTTGATATTATCACTGGCTATGTGGGAAAACGGGCATGGCTCTACATATCCCTGGGAATTTATGTGGACGCATCCGCTCATAACTGCCAGACATTTACCATCTTTTCCATATTCATCATCGGGCAGATGAGCCAGCATTATGGGTTTATTTTTGCGTATTTCCAGAACTTTTTCCCGGAAATGTTCCTTTTGTTCTCTATTGAGTACCAGACTCCAATTCGCTGCACTGCCTATGGGTATATATTCAGTATAAAAGCCTACGGAACAACCGCGATTTATGGAATCGTCTATAAATTTATCGCTGACCAGTATATTAAAATTCATGCTGGTAACCATTGCTGAAAAGCCAAACATAACACCAGATTCATCCAGCAGTCGCATAGCTCTTTTTACGTTATAATATACTAAGTCACCCCGACGGTAGCTGGTTTGTTCTTCTGTGCCTTCAAGACTTACCACAGGAACTATATTGCCTGCCTTATACATAATTTGCGCCTTCTGACTGTCCAGCAGTGTGCCATTGGTAATTATCAGGAATAAAAGCCGCTTGTGTTTCTGGAACAGCTCAAGAATACCCTCTTTCATCAGGGGTTCGCCGCCTGTTACAATAAAAACAAAAACGCCCATATTTTCAGCGTCGGTAAGGATTTTGTCAATAATATCCAGAGATAACTCCCCGTCTTTTGGATAATCCTTTGCATAGCATCCAATACACGATAAATTGCATCTCATAGTAGGACTGATAGCAATGGCTGTGGGTATTGGAAATTCCTTATGCCTTTGCATTTTTCTGCGTCGTAACCATGCAGATGCGGCATATCTGGAAATGTTTTGTAATCGCCAAAGTTTTTTAAAGCCAAGTTTTTTCTGAAATTTAACTCCCTGGAGGAATATACTTTCAAGATATGTAATAGAATTTGACATGCTGATCCCTTTGAAGAAAGAAGCAGGAAAAAGCCAAAAGGGAACAGGTTTTTACAACCCTTTTTCCCTTTTACTAATATCCTATTCCCTGTTGACTAATTGCCACCCCTTTCCCTTAGCTACCATATTCATAAGCGGTTTTCATGAATGCTTTGACATTTTCCAGTGAAACGTCGGTATGGATAGCATTGGAAAGGGAAAATATCATTCCACCCTCTGGTCGGCGAAAAGTATCTATTAATTCCTTTGTGCCCTCTACAACCTCTTTTTCAGAACAATGGGGCAGAAGATGCTGGACGTCAATTCCGGGCATGAAGCTTATCCGGTCGCCAAAAGCCTTTGCTGTGGCCTTTGCGTCCATCGCGAAAGGTTGGATAGGATGTATAATATCCAGACCTATTTCGATTAGGTCATCCATAATCTCTGTAACATTTCCGCAGGTGTGCAGCCAAAATTTCATCCCGTAAGAATGGGCTTCCTCAATAAGAGCTGCATAGGCCGGTTTCAGGAATTTTCTGAACACTGAAGGGCTGAAAAATAAAGCCTCCTGAGTTCCCATATCATCGCTGGTATATACAGCATCGGCACCAGCTTCACCATAACCCCGTATAACTTTGAGATGAAAATCCCGGACAGCGTTGGTCAGACGCATAACCCTTTCAGGTTCCAAAAGAAAATCCTCCAGCAAGTCCTTCATGCCCCGAATAGTCCAAAGCCGTTCATAAAAGCAGAAGAAATCCATCCCGACTACAAAGGCATCGGGATTATCCTCCCGGGCCTTTGCAGGGCCTTCAAAAAATTCTTTACCAATGGGACTGGGCATCTTCTCTATAAATTCATCCAGATCGTTCCAGTCGCTTAAAAATCTGCGGGAATCTATTCCTTTGGCTTCCTCATCCCTGGGTTTATCGTATATGGCCCAACGATATTCCGGATCATCTTCGGATCCCTCCCATCCTCCTGGCCCTCTGAATCCTACCTGTAGGAAATCCTCAGGTATTGTCTGGACAAAATCCCTCAGTTCATCGCCGTATTTGTCATACAGATCACCACCGATCCACATGCGTATCATTAAAGGAACCCGGCGGCATCCGCGACGTTCTATGACTGACATTACCTCATCTTTTGTTAAGACATCCTGGTGCATAATTAACTCCTATAACCCATAGACAATATATAAATAAATTAGGTTTACGTGAAATATATGTATTGATTATACATCGCATAATTCATAAGCGGCCCTCATAGCCTTAATAGGATCGCCTTTAGGCACAAATTCATGACCTACATACATATCATAATCTGAATCTGCGATGGCCTTCATTACCGGCGGATAATAGATTTCCTGCTCCTCATCCATATCTCTACGACCGGGATTTCCTGCTGTGTGGAAGTGACCAATGTAGTCAATATTATCACTTATAGTGCGTATAAGATCACCCTCCATTATCTGCATGTGATATATATCGTATAACAGCTTTATCCTGGGGGAATTGACGCGCTTGCATACTTCCACCCCCCAATCGGTATGGTCACATTGATAATCAGGGTGATTTACCTTGCTGTTAAGGAGTTCCATGCAAAGGGTAACGCCTTTCTCTTCGGCAGCTTTTGCCACCCGGTTTAATCCTTCCGCGACTATTTCCATACCATCTTCGTCGGAAAGGCCTTCCCTATTGCCGGAAAAGCAAATAAGGGATGGTATATCGTTTTCAACTGCTATATCCATCTTCTGTAATAATTCTTCTTCTATCCTACGGTGATTTGAGCGTTTATTCAGGCCGTCGGTTAAAGAACGATGTCCGCCGATGATGGCAATCTTCATGCCTAAATCCCTGATCATATTCCAGTGTTCCCGGGGAGCCATTTCTACCGATTTAAAGCCTATACTGGCGGCTTCTTTAATAACATGTTCTGGGGTGGCATCCCCGCGATTAAAACATCCAAAACATATAGATTGCTTGATGCGACCCATTGTGTTCTCCTCTCATGATTTATTCTCAGATCAATGCTGATTATTCCGATAAAAGCTTTCATAATACTATCACACAGATGTTTTTTTGTACAGGCTTTTTCAGTATGCAATGATAAACATTATTCTTTTCTTAAAACAACGGCTCTGCTAAAGAATATCCTCGGTTTTTTGGATATAACAAATCCGGCCTTTTGGGTTTCTTTAACTGCCTCTTCGAATTCACCTTTGGAGGTATGAATTTTGGGTTCAGCCAGAAATAAATGACCACCCGGATTGAGTAAAGAAAAGAGTTCATCAAGAAAGGATTTCCCATCAGGAAGCTCATGATACATCCAGAAAGCCACCACAAAATCCAAATCTTCATCCAATCCGATGCTGTCAGCTTTACATTGATGCAGTTTAATCCTATCGGATAATCCCTCCGATATTGCCCTTTCTTCAACCATACCCAGCATTTCCGGTTGTAAATCCGCTGATATCACCAGACCTTCTTCCCCCACAAGACGGGCCAGACCTATAGACGCAAAACCTTTGCCACATCCAACATCCAGAACCTTCATACCCGGTTTTACATAAGGCCCAAATATCATACGCGGGTTGTGGACAAGGGGGCGTAGGAAGTTATCAAAATGACTTACATTTTGAGGTGGGCAAACGCGATTTTTATCTGACGCTTTAATTTCTATATTCTGTTGAGAATTCATTATAAAATTTCCTTTTATTGTTTAGTTAGTTTTAAAAATATCAGGATATTAAAAGTATGATTCTTCAGGATTAATTGATTTCCATTGACAATATATGGTTCTAGCGATATAGTAATACCCAAGAATACCAAATATAAAAACACTAAAATGGAAATATATATTACATTGATATGCGTTTAATAACGATAAGGGTATAGGCTTGTTGGTTATGCAAATTTTATACTTCTAAGCAGGTGAAATACATGAAGATATACTTAGCTGGAATTCTTATAGTCATTATTGCCATTACAGGATGTTCTCAAAAGGAAACTCAAAATCTGACAGTAATTAATAAAAAATCTGAGGAAAACTATGAAGTAAGTGTCAAAGGTATTATAATGGATTATGTTACAGACAGCGGCATAACACCTATTGTTGTTTTATCCAGAAAGGAAAATCAAGACCAAATACTGCCTATATGGATAGGTATGGCTGAGGGTATGGCTATTAATATGGCCTTGAATAACTATAAACCCAAGCGTCCTGGCACACATGATATGTTTTCAAGCATATTAACCGAGTTCGATATGCAGATGATGAAAGTCGTTATAAGCGATTTAAGGGAAAAAACCTATATAGCAACTATAACTATGGAATCACACGGCGAGACGAAGGAAATTGATGCAAGACCCAGCGATGCTATTGCCCTGGCTTTAAGGAGTTCTGCGCCGGTTTTTGTGTCTCAGAAAGTAATTGATAAAAGCGGATGGGTGGAATTGGATAAAGAATCAGAAGACAAGGTTGAAACGAAAAAGAAGTGGCCCGGTAATCCTGATGATCTTCTGTAAATACTAAATATTCAAATGACTACAAAGCTTAATTTTTCATTTTCCAGGAGGATTTAAATGAGAAAAATGATTAGCCTGATCAGTATTTCCGTAGTTATCCTGATTTTCATATCAGGATGTTCTACATTTATAGAATCAACCATTGATAAAGCTGCTGGTGCAGCAGGTAATAAAGTGGGTCAGCGGATAGGTGATACAGTAGGAACTGCGGTGGCAGGATATGCAGAAGCCAGCTTAATGAACCTTACACCAGCCTTAATGCAGATGTATGTATCCAGCATATTCAGCATGGTTTATTATCATGGCGGCTACAGCTTCAGCTATAATGAATATGAACCCGGTGACTTGACCCGTTGGAAGGCTACTGGTATGGACGAGGGTGATGAGTTCGAAAAAGCCTTCCTTAAAAGAGAAGAAGACGGAAAAGAATGGTGGCGAGTTGTATCAAAAGGCATGCGGGAAGGTAATATGGAGGAGGTTGTATTGGAATCTCTTTTCTCTCCACCCGATGAAGCGGGTTATAGAAGACTTCTGCGACTTCGCAGTCTTTTTCCGGGCGATAAAGAAGCCGCTGAAGTACCTGTACAGGAAAATACCGCTGCATGGTATGCCCAGCCTACAAAACTTACAAAAGAAAGCCTGGAAGCTGCTACCAAGGGATTTGAAGACGTTACCACACCAGCAGGTTCATTCAATACCCGGCATGTGGTCTACCGGGATATAAGAGGCATAGCTGAATGGTGGCTAACTGATGAAGTTCCCGGTGGTCTGGTTAAATACAAGGTTACATATACATCAGAAGAATCAGAAGAGGAAGAAGAAACCGAATCGGCAGAATACATAGTTGAAGTTACATCTTTTGATAGAAAAGGTGGGGCTATGGATTCGCGGTTGGGTTCTTTTTAATTGCTGAGAATTCTAAAAAATCTCTAAAACCAATTTTTATAAGAATTCAGGATGAAGAAACATATGAAAATGCTCAAAGAATATAGTTCTATGTCATTCCTGCGAAAGCAGGAATGACAGCCTGGTAGAATTTTCATTTGCTAGTATCTCTTTAAGC
>WJIO01000421.1 GCA_014730235.1 Candidatus Poribacteria bacterium | reverse complement strand
CCTACATATGGCTTTAGACAAGACTACTAACTAGTAAATGAGGATATAATTTATGGGTGAAGTAGAACTAACTCTGAATGGAGTTTATGTAAAAGGTTCAGAGGGAATGACTATATTAGAACTGGCCGAGGAAAACGGCATAGAAATTCCCACCTTATGTTATCTTTCAGACTTAACTCCAACAGGTTCATGTCGTATATGTGTAGTAGAAGTAAAAGGTTCCAGAACCCTGGTCGCTTCTTGCCATACTCCAATAAGCCGGGGAATGGATGTTCAAACTCACTCCCCCAAGGTAATAAAAGCCCGAAAAGCAATACTGGAATTAGTATTTGCGGATCATTCCGGTGACTGCCTGATGTGTGATAAAGCCAATATTTGCGACCTTCGTAAAATCGCAGCGGATCTGGGTATGACGTTGACCCGCGCTAAAGGTAAAAAGCATTACTATGTTCCTGATGAAATTAATCCATATATTGTCCGGGATATGACCAAGTGCATAATGTGCCGTAGATGTGTAAGGGCTTGTCGGGAGTTGAAAGAAGAGGGTGTTCTGGGGATAGTAGGAAGAGGTTTTGATTCCAATGTGACCGTTGATACAGACCAAGCGCTGGAAGATGTATGTAAATCCTGTGACGTTTGCGTGGAAGTATGTCCGGTTGGCGCTCTTACAAAGAAGGAAGAACAATTCGCCGGGAAAAAGAAGGGAAAACCCCTTTTAATAACTGGTTAAACCCGATATTCCATCAGGAGGTATGTAATGGAAAAGGTCGTTGAGGAGGTGCTGAACCGGCACAATAACAATACCAGCATATTGTCGGTATTAAAAGACGTGCAGGAAAAATGCAGGTATCTCCCGGAAGAAGCCATATCTCAAGTGGCAGAGGGATTAGGAGTTTCCATAAATGAAGTATACGAGGTAGCGACTTTTTATTCCTTCCTTTCCACAGGGCTTCTTGGCGAAAATGTTATAAGAATATGTAAAAGCACCCCATGCTTTCTCAAAAGCTGTGATGTAATAGTAGAAACGGTGGAGAAAGAACTGGGTATTGGTATAGGTCAGACTACCGAAGATAATAAATTCTCTCTACAGTTGACTAACTGTATTGGAGCTTGTGACAAAGCCCCTGCAATGATGATAAATGATAAAATATACGGTAATCTGACTTCAGAAAAAGTTATCGAGATTCTTAAAGAATATAAGTAGCTCTCAACTCCGCTCATCAGGAGGATCTTAATGCCAGAGAAGCGAGTTGTTTTAAAAAACTGCGGGGTTATTGACCCAAAAGATATAGAAAGCTTTATTTCCAACGGTGGCTTTGCCGGATTGAAAAAGGCAATGGATATGACGCCGTCGGAAGTCATACAGGAAATCAAAGACTCAAACCTGAGAGGTCGCGGCGGTGCTGGTTTTCCCACAGGTTTAAAATGGGATTTTGCCAGCAAAGCTAAAGGTGATGAAAAATATGTAATCTGCAATGCAGATGAAGGCGAGGTAGGCACTTTCAAGGATCGGGTGATCCTGGAAGAAGACCCATTTAGTCTGATTGAGGCTGTTGCAATTGCCAGTTATGCCATTGGTGCGAAAGAAGCCTTCATATACCTGAGAGCCGAATATCATTACCTGCTGGAAAACCTGCAAAACGCCATAGATCAGACTAAGGACAAAGGATTCCTTGACCATGTTAATATTATAATATACGAGGGTGCAGGTGCTTATGTCTGCGGTGAAGAAACGGCTTTGATCGAATCCATAGAAGGAAAACGGGGTGACTCCCGTCCCCGACCACCTTTTCCGCCATCAGAAGGCCTGTGGGGAAAGCCTACTATCGTCAACAACGTGGAAACTTTGATGAACATCCCCCGTATAATGGCTGAAGGCAAAGAATGGTTCAACAGCATAGGAACCGAAAGCAGTAAAGGTACAAAGGTTCTTTCAGTCTCCGGTGATGTAAACAAACCCGGTGTATATGAGATGGTCATGGGTAGCTCCCTGAAAGAGCTAGTGGAAGATTTAGCCGGCGCTGAAAACGTGAAAATGGTGCAGGTAGGCGGCGCATCCGGCAGGATCGTGCCTTTTGAAAATATTGATACACCGCTTACATTTGAGACAGTATTAGGCGCAGGTGGTGTGCTGGTCTTTAATAACACCAGGGATGTCATAGAGATGGTGAAAAAGAACGCGGAATTCTTTGAAGAGGAATCCTGTGGAAAGTGCTTTCCATGTCGCGAAGGAACAAAGCGCATGCTGGAAATACTGGAACGTCTTACCGAAGGTACAGCATCCAGAATCGATTTGGAATTCCTGGAAGACCTTTCGGAAACCATGGCCCTTACTTCCCTGTGTGGATTAGGACAGGCTGCGCCAAATTCTGTTGTTGATACAATGGAATTTTACAGAGAAGAATATGAATCACGAGTAAACGATAAAGTGAAAGTTTAAATCCTCTTAATCATGAGGTGGTTTAATGAAGACTATTACAGAGCAGAAAAGCTTTGATCAAATTCAGGAATGTCTTGAAAAAGACGAAAAAGTATATATTATAGGCTGCGGGACATGTGCCACTATGTGCCATACCGGCGGCAAGTATGAAGTCCTGGAGATGAAGGAAAAGCTCCAGGAAGCAGGAAAAGAAGTTGTAGGTTGGATGGTTATACCCACTACATGCGACGATTTAACTAATGATGCCCTGAAGGATCAGGCCGATAAAATTGAAAAAGCCGATTCCATTCTGGTTATGGCCTGCGCTTTTGGTACTCAGACTGTGGCTTCTTTTTCGGATAAACCCACATATCCGGCCCTGGATACCCTGTTTATTGGCAAAGAGGGCGGAGAATTCGGTCTATTTGCCGAAGTGTGCCAGCAGTGTGGTGACTGTGTAATCGCATATACAGGCGGAATTTGTCCTGTTACCAAATGTGCCAAAGGATTGCTTAACGGGCCGTGTGGTGGAACAAACGATGGTAAATGTGAGGAAGATCCAGAAAAAGACTGTGCGTGGACTCTTATCTATAAACGTCTTGAGGAACTGGGGAAATTGGATTCCATGAAAAAATACTATCCACCCCGTAACCATCAAAAAGTTGATAAACCAGGTAAAGTTTTGATTGGAAGCAGAGAGGAGTCAGAATAATGCCTAAACCCTTCAGGGAAGTACTCAATTCCGGTGAATTTGTTGTAACAGCAGAGATCGGGCCTCCAAAGGGAACTAACCTGGAAAGCATGCTGCATCACATCGACCTCTTAAAAGACAGGATACACGCCCTCAATGTAACCGATAACCAGAGTTCGGTCATGCGCTTTCCGTCTGTTTCCACATCAATAATGATAAAAGGCCGGGGCGGCGAACCAGTGCTTCAGATGACGGGTCGGGATAGAAATCGTTTGGCCCTTCAGTCAGACCTTCTGGCTGCCTATTACGGCGGAGTTAGGAATGTCCTGTGCCTCACAGGTGACTCCATTAAAGTTGGTGATCACAAGGAAGCCAAAAGCGTGTTTGATCTGGATTCTGTCCAGCTTGTAAAGATGGTGCGAACCATGGAATCCGGATTTGATCTGGGCGGCAATGAATTAGAGGGTGCTGTGGAATTTTGCGTTGGTGCTATCGTCACACCAGAGGCTAACCCTATCGAACCCCAGTTGATGAAGTTTGAGAAGAAAGTTGAAGCCGGTGCTGAGTTTTTCCAGACCCAGGCCATATATGATCTGGAAAGATTCAAAGATTTCATGAAATATGCACGACAGTTTGATGTTAAAATACTGGCCGGACTGGTTCTTCTGGTGTCGTCAAGGATGGCCAAATTTATGAACGCCAACGTACCGGGCATATTCGTTCCTGACGAACTTATAGACGAAATGGCAAATGTGCCTAAGGGCAAAGGTAATGCCCTTAGAAAGGGTATTGAGATCGCCGGTCGCATGATAAAGGAGATTAAAGACGAAAAAATCTGTGACGGTGTGCATATCATGGCCATAGGCAAAGAGGACAAAGTTCCTGATATTCTGGAAGCTGCCGGTATGTAGTTTCTGGCAGGAGTTAAAATGTACGAAGTAACTATTGAAACACATTTTTCATCAGCCCACAGGTTAAGACATTATAACGGTGAGTGTGAAAGGTTGCATGGGCACAACTGGGTGGTTAAGGTTTCTGTGGCTTCTGAAGAACTTAACGACCTGGGGATGGTTATTGACTTCAAAGACTTAAAAAAAGAAACCAAAGAATTGATGAACAGGTTTGATCATCAATTCCTTAATGAAGTTCCTCCCTTTGACGAAATTAATCCCACCACAGAGAATATGGCAAAGCTGATATTTGACGAGTTGTCAAAGGTTTTTAACAAGGACTCACGAAAGATCAGCAAAGTGATGGTCTGGGAATCTCCCACCAGTTCTGCCGCTTATTCTGCCCGTTAAATATTTTCAATGACCGCCCCGATTTTCAATCGGGGCGGTCATTGTGTGCTTTTCACCAAATACCATAAATTAAGAAAAGAAACCATGAAATCAAATACAGACTGGTTCAAAGATGCTAAATGGGGTGTTTTTACTCACTATTTGACAGGAAAAGAAACCACAGCAGAAGTTTGGAATTCACAGATTGATAATTTCAACGTAGATGGACTGGTAGAACAGCTAAAAGCAACAGGAACTCCATATTATTTCATAACCATAGGGCAAAACTCCGGTCATTATTGTTCCCCTAACGATACCTATGATTCCTTTGTGGGCATAAAACCCAGCAAATGCTCAAAGCGCGATCTCATCATGGAACTGGCAGATGCTTTGACCAAAGAGGGTATCAGGCTTATGGTCTATCTACCCAGCGGTGCACCGGCGGCTGATCCTGTAGCTATGGAACGTCTGGGATGGGAATGGGGTTATGAAGGGCAATGGCCTTCAGGTGGGCCAAAGAGAACAGGCAAACGACTGGCCGAGTTCCAGTTAAAATGGGAAAAGATAATAAGGGAATGGTCTTTAAGATGGGGAAATAAGGTTCATGGATGGTGGATTGACGGGTGCTATTTCTCCGATGAAATGTATAGACATGATGATCCGCCAAACTTTAAGAGCTTTGCCTATGCCCTGAAAGTCGGAAATCCCGAAAGCATAATAGCTTTTAATCCGGGAGTTAAAACCCCTGTAATAACCCTGACGGAATATGAAGATTATACAGCCGGGGAAATATCGACAATATTTCCTATCTGCCCAAACCGGTGGCTGAACGGAACGCAGTATCACATACTCAGCTATCTTGGGGAACGTTGGGGACACGGTGAACCCCGGTTTGTGGATGAATTCGTAGTTGGTTATACTAAGGATGTAAATTCTAAAGGCGGCGTTGTCACCTGGGATGTTCCTATAGATATATCAGGTTTGATACCCCAGAAATTTATTGATCAATTAAACCTTATTGGAAAAATTTAACATGAAAAAACTTATTATTATAAATATTGTTTTACTTTTCATTATGATGATGTCTTTCGGCTGTGGAAAATCTAATTCTGTTGATAATGTTGATAATAACGATACAACTGATTACGAGAGAATTACCGTCCATGAGTTGAAAAAGCTAATAGATTCTCAAGCTGATATTGTGATAGTGGATGTACGCGGTAAACAAAGTTACGATATATCCCATATACCAGATGCGCTGTGGATGAGCTATCCCGATGGTTTGCGGGAAAAAGTTAATCAACTGCCAGAGGATAAAGATATAATTCTCTATTGTAGCTGACTGTCAGAAGCCACAAGCGCCAGGTCGGCGCAATTACTGGAAGAGGAACTGGGTTTTGACAGGAAATATCTTAAACTTCTTAAAGGCGGCTTGCCTGAGTGGGAAAAAAGCGGTTACCCAACCGAATTTAACAGCTAAATATGAGGATAATTGCGGGGGAATATAAAGGCAGAAGAATATCATCAGTAAAAGGCGCAGATATAAGGTATACGGCAGATCGTGTAAAAAAATCCCTGTTTAGCATACTCAGGGATAAGGTTATTGATGCCAGGTTTTTGGACATATTTGCCGGAAGCGGCAATGTGGGAATTGAATCAATCAGTCGAGGTGCGTCTGAGGTTACATTTGTTGATGCTAATCCAGTTTGTATAAAGGCAATTTCCCAGAATCTGGCTAAAATCAGCTTATCTCCTAACTCTCCCGGTATTACTCTATTGAAGATGAATATGTCAAAGGCTACAGCTTTTTTTAACAAGCAGAACAAACAGTTTGACATCATTTTTCTTGATCCACCGTATCGCAAAGGTCTGGTAAAAGAAAGCCTAAATCATATATTTAAAAACAACATACTGGCAGATAATGGATTATTGATAGCGGAACATGACGTTAAAGAGGATGTCCTTGAAAGCGAGGGGAATCTGACCCTTATCAGGCAAAATAGTTATGGTACCAAATTGCTATCCTTCTATTCACAGAAAAACATTTGATTTAAAACAGGATGTATTATGGATATAAAAGTATCAACTTCGATTATGTGCGCCGATTTTCTCCGACTTGGGGAAGTAGTTAAGGAACTGGAAAACGCAGGTGCGGATTATCTTCATTTTGATATCATGGACGGTCATTTTGTTCCAAATTTCACCATGGGACCTGATATGCTGAAATCTATAAGGAATATGACTGATGTACCTTTTGATACCCATCTCATGGTCTATGATCCTGAGAGATACGTGGAAAGCTTTATCCAGACTGGCAGTGATTTGCTTGTTATACATACGGAAGCCTGCAAGCATCTCCACAGAACAGTAGACCTGATAAAGCAAAACGGGGCAATGGCTGGAGTCGCTATTAATCCCGCTACTCCTTTATCATCCCTGGATTATATTCTTGAACAGGTTTTTATGGTTTTAATTATGTCTGTTGATCCGGGATTTGCAGGACAGAAGATGATACCCAGTGCCATCAGAAAGATAAGAGAACTAAGGAATAAAATTGATTCGGCGGGTTTAGACGTCCAAATACAAGTTGATGGTAATGTGAGTTTTGAAAACGCTCCAAAGATGGTCGCTGCTGGTGCGGAGATTTTAGTGGCTGGATCGTCAAGTGTTTTTCATAGAGATATGTCTATCAGGGAAGGTATGGAGAAACTTCGTCAATGTGTGCGGGGCGAAAAAATTTAATCATTGTTTTTATTTTATTTTTCCTATTTTATTCTGACTATGTATTCGCCCGGTTGGTAATAAATGAAGTCCTCTATGATTCTCCGGGAGTTGATACCGGTTGTTTTGTTGAATTGACCGGACAACCGGGAATGAACCTGGATGAATATTATCTCCTGGGGATTAATGGAGGCAGCGGAAAGGAATATAACCGAATAGAACTGGCAGGATATGAAATACCCCATGATGGTTACTTTGTTGTAGCTCAGGACAATTCTGTGGAAAATGCGGATGTAGTAAATCCTAAAGTGAATTTTCAGAACGGGCCTGACAATATATTGCTGTATATGGGAAATGAAATTGCCGACGCTGTGGGATATGGCGATTTTGTCGATAATAATTTTGCAGGGGAAGGTGAACCGACTCTGGATATTTCAGGATACAGCATCGGAAGACGACCTGACGGGCTTGATACCGATAACAATCAGATGGATTTTGTCGTCTTTTCTGTTATTACCCCCGGGAGGCCAAATACTCCAGCTTTTTTAATTGAAAGATCAAAATATACTTTTACAGTCTGGAGTGCAATAAGGTAAATTATCTAAACTCACCCCTTAGCATGAGGGACCCTGAAACAGATATATAATCTGCATCTTTTTCCACCCTATCATGGTTATAGTCCAAAGAGAATCTCATACTTGCTCTGAGTGTTTGTCGTAGATTATAACTAACATCAAGAGAAGTTCCATACTGCTCTGATTTCTCATCCCGGTTTATTCCCAGCTTTTCCCGACGTACCATTACTGAAACTGTATTGCTCATATCCAGATTATGATCGAGGCTTATTTTGCGTACAAATGGTAGATCAACATCACCCTTTACATGCAGATCGTAATCTATATTAAAGTTTGGTGCATAAATTCTTGACCTTGTCTCTATTCCACCACGTTCATAATCTCGGAAGGTAATTCTAAATCCCAGAGATGAGCCGATTCCTGAAGACCAGCTTTTTCGCACAGTAACTGATGGATTATGGGATATGCTGTCGGATATTTTACCGCTCTGGTTGCTGGAATCCTGAGTGGTCATATTGTATTTAAGCATAAAGGATGTCTGAGAGCTAAATATTTTAATATCGCCGCCAACGGTTGATGAATCAGAATCGGATGCTGTTCCTGATGATTTAGTAAACCTGTTGGTTAGTGACATATTGGTTCCCAGAGAAGCCCACGTCATGGGATCCATATTTGCTCTGATGGTAAACCTTCTGGTTTTGGTAGACCTTGTTCGGAATTCGGATTCATCTTCCAGCTTCATTATATCCGAAAATCCCATTGTGGGATCTAAACGGCGAAGGTAGTCATTGATACTGTATCTTAAATCAGTATTAATGGAAAAAGTTGATACACTTCTTTTTAAGGCCCGGAAGGCAAAATTACCACCTTCAGCATCAGGCTCTATATCCATTTCTTCCTCGAGTTTTCGCTGACGCAGCTTTTCCTTTATTTCATCCTTTTCCTTTTCGATCCAGTTACCCCGTTCCTGCTGAGTTTTTTCATCCAGGAGTTCCTGTATATCTTCCTCACTCAGGGAGCGAAGGTCTTCTTCAGTCAACAGGTCAATATCTTTACCCAATTCCGTTAACCTATCCCGTCCTCGTTCATCTTTCCCTTTCTTGGGTTTAAACCAGTCCTTAAAGGTAAAGTTTAACCCAAAACCGAGATCTGTGTTGAGGGATACGTCCTTTTCGCCGCCAAACCAGTCTTCACTGAAACCATATCTGCCGTTTATTGATGGTTTAACCCCCCAGAATTTTCTCAGGGTCGGTCTAAGGGATATTCTTTGGTCTCTGGATGAAATAAGAAATCCACCTTCTATGTCATCTTCGTCTTTCTCCCGCTCCATTTCCCTTCTGACTTCATAAGATGGATCAAGGCTAAAGCTTTTTATAGGGGATATTCTAAGGGATATGCCGCCTCGGTCAACTATTGTATCGGTATCTCTGCCGTAATAGTAATAAGAACTTGTTGGAGTGGTGTCATCTTCCGATGAATCCTGTTCCGTTGTCAATACTTCATGGGAATAATCAAGGTTAATTGTCAAAACACTGCCAAGAGAATATCCCACATCCGATGAATAAAGGTCACTCAATTCCACCCCTCTGACTTCATTCCACTGTCTCTGCTTGTCGTATGAAAAAGACAACCGAGGGATAGGGCTTTTATCAAGGCTAATGCTGAAAGTCTTGTTATCGGTTTTTGTTAGACCGCTTTGATAGGAACTGATTATTCCGTAAAGACTGCTGCTTTCCGATTCCCGGTGACTTATACCAAAACTCATAGGCAGCCATGAGATTAGTTTAAATTGGGTGTCAACATTATAATCATAACTACTGGTGCTGTAGCCATAAGAACGCATGCTTGATCTGCCTGTTTGACCTGCGGAATTTTCAAAATTCTTGTCTTGCTTTGCATAACCAGCTCTGATATCAAAAATATTGGCTAAATCTGCGGATAAATTAAAACGTCTTGCCCAGCCGGATTTGACAAATGGATCTGTTAAATGTATTTCATTAACCCATATTTCACCTGTTACAGGATACTGATATTCGTTTTTAATACCCACAAGTATTTCGTGGATATTGTTAATGGCAGGATCGTTTATAGGCGTTAATTCATCCGGATGTCCATCATCATCTTTATCCGCAAATGATATTTTTATTAGTTTCCATCCTTTAAAATCAAGGGGAAGGATATACTCATAATAACCTTTTGCTCCATACCTTGATGAATATGACGAATAAGTATAGTTATAATTGTTATATGGATCGTTATTGTCATCATCTTTTGTTGTTATAGGACTTCCTGCTCCGAAATCATCGGTATTGCTTCCCATCCTGATCAAGAAAGGTAAACCGCTACCATCACCATGCAACCATATACGCATCTCTCTATGTTTTGAAAAATCCTGACCTTCGCCACGACGAACCCCGGATAATTCCCGCATGGTGTAACCAGTTGTGTCCGGTTGTAAATCATAATTCAGAGTTAATGATTGCTCTTTCTGGTCGCTTTCCAGACCAAATGCGCTTTCCACATATGGATGCAGGACATCAAAATCTTCGTTATCCTCTATCTTTCTGTATTCTTCCAGGTAATCTTCAAATTCGTGGTTGTTTTTTGTACCAACCAGAATTTCATTTGTGAGATCTTCTGAAAGCTTGCCTGTTTCATTTTCAACAACAAGGCCTTTCTCCCATCTGTTACCAGCGACAGTTATTGAATACCATTGGAATTTACCATTTATAGAACCGGGAATATTTTTCTCTAACCATAATCGCATATGCTTAATAACTGCCCAGCTTGGTGAACGTCCTTTTGGAAGAGCCTCTTCCAGAGGTATACTCAGGAATATCCATCCTGTCTTGCTGGTTTTTTTGCGGATCCAGTCATTGGGTATATTATTTAATGGTATGGTAAAACCGAAATATGAATTGTTTGTATCCAATACCACGTCTCCATCCAGGTCTTCAGAATCCAGAACCGAGTTTTCCCTGCCAATAGTGTCAATTACATTTCCACTAAAATCGTTGTAGACCCATCCGTTATCTTCACGCAGGTCAAGGCTTCCGTTCCCTTTATATTTATGCTCTTCCGGCAGGTCTTCTTTATCCAGATCGAGTATATCTATTTTATGATCACCGTTGCTGTCGAGCATATCCCTGGGCAGGTCTTCGCTATCCAAACGAAAATCATCATCCGTATCTTCACTTATAACACCAAAATCCAGATGCAGATTTACATTTTCATCACCGTCAACCTTCATCCATATTTCAAGGAATTCATATTCGCTAAAATCTGCACCGGTGTTAGAAACAGGATAGGCTAAAGCTCCCCATGATGCAGCATCGTTTAAATCATACCCGATCTCCATAACAAGATGCTGCTGGGTTGCTCTGGATAAGGGATTAATTTCAATAGCGGAGGTTTCCCGGTTTTTCATATAGTTGCCGTAGCTGGCATCTTCGTCATATTCTTCTATATGAAAAATCGCCCTGTTATCAATTGAAATATCGTTATCCGATTCCGTATCCATTGGCACGCTTGCAGTTTTCCAGGAGAACTTATAGGTGGGCATTTTTGCGCTCTCTTTTGCACCTTCCATACTGTCAATCATGGCATAGCCAACGCTGTTGGGATTATTACGGCTATAGGCAGCTTCACCATCCAGGTAAACCGTAAAAGGCACTTCGCCTTTTATTGATACAAAGGGAAGAAGTCCAAAAACCCTGGCCATATTGAATTTATCACCCCAGTTTCCACCAAATACCAAAGCCTGGAGACGACTTGGAGCGGAATTAACGTCGGGAATTGCGGAAGTTCTTTCTCCTGTATTATATACATATCCCATAGAGAGGTTCAAGCCTTCACCAGTTCGGGGTGTATAAAAACTGCTGCGGGATGAACCATAACTCCGGCTTGATCCAAAACTTCCTCTTCTGCCTCTATATGAACTAAAGCTATCATAACCACCATAACTACCGTAATTACTTCCATAACTGCTTCCATAGCTATTATAGCTGCCGCCAAAAGACCCATAGTTACCGAAACTTGAGCTTGAGCTTCCATAACGACTGTAGTCGGAATCACTGCTGTCTGTATCCTGGGAGAAGGGACTGGCCCCGTCTTCCCTATACATATCTGTGTGAGTTTTTTTCTTTTCTTCCTTTTTCTTGCCCGGTTTCCACGAATATTCAGCCCATATACCTGCTATTGTCTGCTGGTATTGACCGCCAAAAGGCATATATTCATAATCAATTGTAATTTCGTCATATTCATCCAGTTCCCTGAATATCTCTACTGAGCCCACCTCATAGATCATCATATAATCTGTATTTCTATTCAATCTTTGACCGTTTACCCTTACTTCTTCACTTTCAGGTATTATATTTAATCTTCCAAGATAAAAACTCGGTGTCTGGTATGAATAATCCGCCTGGATAATGTATTTCTGATCGGAATAGTTGGGGTTTTCTGAGTATATTGCCTCGTTATTTAATTCATCCCTGTATTGATAATAAGGACTTGCAGGATCATCAATGATAAAGGGTTTGGGATTTGGGAAAGTAAGTATTCCCCTTTCAAAGTCTATAAGTTCAGGATCAACCAGACCGTCGTTGTCCGAATCCAAGCCGAATATACGTATATATGCTACCTTACCATCACCTGTTTCAAAAGAATCCGTTGCACCCTCACGCCAGATGCTTAATTCAAAGTTGCGTCTGCCGATATTCCTGTTTCCAAGACTGTATACATTCCGCAGTTCCGAACCATGAGCCGCTGAATCTTTTATAACTACATAACCCACAGGATCATCAGGATCGTCTAATCCATCCGTTATACCATCATCATCATCATCCACAAATACAGAATCCGGATTACCCACAGAACCACCATCACCACCCCGATATCTGTAAGCTACCACAATTTTAAAACCTGTGGATATATTCTTTAAAAATTCTATCTGTCCGGTAGAGTAATCAATGCTGTAATCATCACCGGGGTATTGATAGTCGAAATATCCCTGGGCTGTTGATATACCTGAATCGTTATTTGTACCGATACCATCGTCTATATAAATCTGCTCGCTGCCTGTTTCTATTGGTAAATACGAATCATTAATAAAACCGTCTTCATCCACATTTATGGCATAATATCTTTCTTTAATATAATTAATATCCATGATCCTGGTACCGGTTCCACCTCCGGCCCTTCTGGACTGACCTTTGGATGTCCAGGTTCCTTTGATACCTTTGGTTCTGGTTCCAAAGGCAGTTAATTTAAGATCACCCAATTTTGCCACCATTTGTGCGCCAAAGAGGGTTCTGCCCATATTAAGAAAGCGACTGTTGGGTAATTCAAGGCGAATGTCACCGAATGCAGCTCTTTGGATTATATCCTCCGGATCGCCCTCATACCACACAGAAATTTTCTGCTCCTTCTGACCCATTCCGCCATATTGAGATCTGCCGGTATCATTGTAATCAACATCCACATGAGTATGCTTACCAACTCGTCCATGAATATGAATGTCAAATTCCTGTTCAATATTTGGGCCTTCTCGTTGACCATAGCCATAACCATACCTGGAGGAACTGTAGCCGCTTCCATAACTGCTGTAACCACTGCTGTAGCTATTGTAGCTACTACCGTAACCATAGGAATCATAACCGTAATCATAATCATAAAAGCCTGAACCATAGCCACCGGAATAATATCCGCTGTATCGGTTTATATCGGATTTTCCAAAATAGTGGGTTTTATTATACTGGATTGTGATGGATTTATATCCTGTTACCTGAAGCAGTGAATCCATAGGCAGGTTTATGCCCTTTTCGTCAAATCGGGCTTTTTTGCTATCCTCTAATTCCTCAATAGGACGATCCCAGGTTTTCAGTGCATCCAATACAGCCGACAGCCTGTCCGGTTCGGTTATTTCCTCTTCTGATGGTTGTAGTTTTTTTCTGGCCCAGGGGGAGGCCAGGGGCCATTCCTGCTCCACACCAAATTCTTCCTGTATGATTTCTTCTTCCTTATCATCTGGCTTTACCCTGACGAGTCTGAATTTGGATTGAGGCATAGGGCCTATAGGTGCGGTATGGTCTTTGGGTTTTTCCTGTTTTAATTCTTCCGTTGAGGCAGGGGATGGGGGTTCTTCGGATATTTCCGGAATAACTTTGGTTTCAGTTTCTACCTCAACCGGTTCCTGCGGCTCAACCACCGTTTCCGGTTTAGTTTCTTTTTCTATATCTACATCCGGT
Organism: Candidatus Poribacteria bacterium; assembly: GCA_014730235.1. Classification (GTDB taxonomy): domain Bacteria; phylum Poribacteria; class DTPJ01; order DTPJ01; family WJIO01; genus WJIO01. Next base: position 47,313 of record WJIO01000421.1, on the reverse strand, counting down.
TCTGTGGAAACATCTTCTTCTGTTTCTTTTGTAGGTTCTATTATCTCTTTGGTTTTCTCTTCTTTTTCTGATTCGGTAACGACTGGATATTCTTTTTCTACTTTCTTTCTTTCAGGTTCTTCTGGCTTGTCTTCTTCCACAACTTCAGCAGGGGGTGCTTCTGGTTCTGGGGGTTCAGTATCAGGCTTAAGCAGCGGTATCCTCAAAACTCTACCAGCGATCACAAATCCGGGATCTTCCAGCTTATTATATTCAGCAATTATGCTGTATTTCTGCCAGCTTCCCAGAAGTTTCTGGGCTATCTCCGATAATGAATCATTGGGTTTGATTGTATATGAAATTTCATAGGGAACTTTAATTTCTTTGCCTTCGGGTATACGCCGCACATCGTTTATATCATTATACCTTGCCAGCAATCCTACCATTGAAATATCCTTGTAATATCTTAGAGCTACATGGGATAGAGTTTCGTCTTTTTGCAAAAGATGTATATTAAATTTATCATGTTTTTTTGCTGATAATTCGGTTTTAGCTTCTTTGGCAAAGGATGGACAAAAAACCGTTAATCCATAAATGATTATATACAACAAAAATAACGGTGGGGTAAATAATTTTAATTTCTTGTCGCACCGGATTTTGGATATGCTATGCAATATACAACTCCTGATCAAGTTAGGGAATTATCTTTGCTTACGACTTCTTAAAACGCATAATGAAAAAAAGGGTTTACATATTTTCAGGCATGATTAATATAGAAATCTATACATGGGTCTGTGCATGGATACACCAATTATGCTCCAAACGCTTCCCACAATAAATTCACCCAGTATAAGCCCAAGAAAAAAGGGAATAGCTTTTCTATGTGTCTTGATCCCACCTGATTTCATTATGATATACTTAGCAAAGAAGCTTAACATTATGGAAAACCAGAACACATTCATTGACCAGCTACTAGATACAGCGTAACCGGCCGGATGAAAGGGCCACCAGAAAAATTTAACCCGCATAAACATCAACAAAATCGTGGTAATAAATCCTACGTTGGATGCCACAATTGCCCCATAATCCGGCGGTTGTGGTGCGGATAAAAAGCTCTGGAGACGGTTAAAAGGTTCCCATGCAAACCAGGCCGGCGCGCCAACCCGATAGGATATATCCAGGTGCGCCCAGAACGAAGCCAGAGCCGCCAGTGGAACAGATATAACCATTGCAATAAGAAGCCGCCGGGAATTCATGCCTGTCCTTTCGGCCAGCTTGAATCCCTCCAATTGATGCGGCATAGGGTGTCCTCTGTATGCTCTGTTGAAGAAATAAAGATATGCAAACATGGTAAGATTGGCTGCGCCCAGATGGCGAGTGCCAAATATTTTGGGAAGTGTTTGATCAGGGCCAATGAAATGCAGATCGTGGACAGGTGATCCTAATTCCGCCCTCATGCGGCATATTGCCGTTGAAATTGCGTAATATATTACAAAAAATAAAACTGCTACCCATATGGACATGCCGGCCACATAGCAAAATCCAACCAGATAAGCAAAAGCGACTATTAAACCAAGAACTGCCCACCTGTAGGGAAGCGGTTCTTTGGTATCATCAACCCTGGATTTTATTCCGGAGAATTTCTTAATGACTTCCATCAGATGTTTTCTGGTAGCCCATATGGCTATGACAAATAATCCCATATATGCACCAAAAGCCTGCTCTTCAATATATGGAAAGCGCGGCAGACTTCTGAGTCCCAGAATTGAACCGAGAATACGCTGAACCTTCCAGAATAAATAGAAGAACCAGCATGAAAAGGAAAGATCAAGGGGTATGAAAAATGCAATGCCAATGGCAAAGGGAAACACAGCAACAGGAGTCCAACCGATAGCATCCCAGGGTTTTGTAGTAAAAAAAGGTCGCAGGTCGTATAATTTGCCGCCAATGCTGGGAACGGAGGGATACAGAAAATTAAGACCATTTATTATATCTACAACAGCCGCCAAACCAAAACCGATCCACATAAGCTTATTCAGCATCAAACCCTTTATACCACCGCTGGTTGTCATTTCCAAAGGCAACTGTATAATTGGATAACTGAGCTTTTCCTGTTCTGTCCATTGACGACGGACTATAGTATTTACACAAAGCATAACGAAAAGTAGGCAAAAGACAAAGGAACTCCACCACAACACTGGTTTAAGCCAGAATTTAAGGTTTTGCATACTGTAAAAACTGGAATCACCCTTAAAGTAGTCGTTCAGCATATTCTTATCTGAAACAGAAAGCCATGTGGGTATATATCTATGAAAAAGCTCCTGCCATTCGTTTTCGGGAGTTGCATACCAGAACGGATGGGCTGGCATTGATGATAAGACTCTCATCATATCATGTCCAGCTATGGATGAGGATACTGAAAGCATAACGTAAACTGCCAGTAATTCTCCCTGACTGAAGCTTAATTTGGGAAAGATACGACTAGTAATATGGTTCAGAATTATTAATAAAAATACACAAAAGATAACGTTGAAATAGAGGGATACAGTTGTGGGATAGCCCTGTCCACCTGAATCCATAATCCAGTATACGTTTATGGGAATAAGGATTATCCCTATCAGCAATGCTCTCCAGGTAACACCGACGGATCTTTTATCCTGACCTAAATTAAATTTGCTTTGCTCCATCCTTACTCTCCATGTAAGTATATAGATAATTTTAAAATTACCAAAGGTCGATAGGGAATTATATCATATTTGGAGTTCTAACGCATTGTTAAATTCAGAGAAAAAGGACTTGACAAAACAATATATAATACTTATATATATCTTGTTAATCTTCTGTTATTTACATTATGTAGTCGTTAAAATATGACCAAGCAAAGATAGAGAATGATATTATTTGCCGGGAAAGGATGTATGATGAAAAAAAGCTCATTATCAAAACTTTGTGCTTTAATTTTTATATTTTCAGTTTTTATTTTGATAACAAACGGTTGTTCAAAAGAAGACAAAAAAGCTGCCACCGATAAATCCCAGGGAAAATTAAAAATTGTCACTACTACAGGCATGATTACCAATACCACAGAGATGATCGGCGGTGATCTGATACAGGTAACAGGACTTATGGGCCCCGGTGTTGATCCCCATTTATATAAAGCCAGTGCAGGTGATATGCGTCGGCTTTCTGAAGCCGATATTATATTCTACAACGGTCTGCATCTTGAGGGAAAAATGGCTGAGGTATTTGAGCAGATGCAAGGTAGAGGCATTAAAACTGTAGCGATAACAAAGGATGTAAATCCATCCCTGCTAAAATCACCACCAGGATTTGAAGGTGCTCATGATCCCCATATATGGTTTGATATATCTTTATGGATAACTGCCGCCCAAACTATTAAGAACTCATTGATCCAGTTGGATACAAAAAATCAGACAACCTATGAGCAAAATGCCGAAAAATATATTAACGAACTGAAACAATTACATGAATATGTCAAAAATCAGGCGGAAAAAGTTCCTGCTGAAAAAAGGGTCTTGATTACAGCCCATGATGCTTTTAATTATTTTGGAAGCGCTTATGGTTTTGAAGTAAGGGGATTGCAGGGAATAAGCACTGCTTCAGAAGCTGGAACCGCGGATGTCCAGAGTTTAGCCAGTTTTATTGCCGAACGAAAAATTCCGGCTATATTTGTAGAATCATCTGTACCTCAACGAAATATTGAGGCAGTTCAGGCGGCAGTTAAATCTAGGGGCTTTGATGTGGAAATTGGTGGTGAATTATTTTCCGACGCAATGGGTAACCCCAATACACCTGAAGGAACTTACATTGGTATGGTTAAACATAATATCGATACCATTGTGAATTCTCTGCTGGAATAATAAAATTCATGGAAGAGGAAAACATGGATAATGAAGAAATAAAAGCAATTAGAGTTGACGATCTAACCGTTGCTTATCGTGATAAACCCGTATTATGGGATATTGATCTGAATGTTCCGCCGGGGGTATTGATGGCTATCGTAGGTCCCAACGGCGCAGGTAAGACAACACTGATTAAATCTATACTTGGTCTGGTTAAACCTGCGGCAGGCCAGGTGCTTATATACGGCAAGCCATACCAACAACAACGAAGCCTTGTAGGTTATGTTCCACAGAGGGAAAGTGTGGATTGGGATTTTCCTACAAGTGTTCTTGATGTGGTAATGATGGGTAGATACGGTATCATCGGATGGATACGCCGTCCCGGCAGAGAAGATCGGGAACTGGCCATGCAGGCCCTGGAAAAGGTGAGGATGCAGGACTTCGCCAATCGCCAGATAAGCCAGCTTTCCGGTGGCCAACAACAGAGGGTATTCCTGGCCCGGGCTTTGGTTCAGGATGCCAAAGTGTACCTGATGGATGAGCCTTTTCAGGGTGTAGATGCTACAACAGAAAAGGCAATTGTGGAACTTTTACAGCAATTGCGCTCCGATGGTCGGACTGTTGCTGTAGTTCATCATGATTTACAGACGGTTATTGAATATTTCGACTGGGTAACTCTCCTGAATGTCCGTAGTATTGCCAGTGGACCTGTAGCAGAGGTATTTACTGACGAAAATCTGCACCTGACTTATGCAGGTCGGGTGGCTTTTTCCAGAGAATCGAAAGAGCAGAAGAATTCTTTGTCAGATGGTGATAAACAATGAATCTAATGCAAATACTTAAAGGTCTTATGTTCGACTATACTTTGCGCACTGTCGCTCTGGGTTCCGGCATACTGGGAATTGTCAGCGGGGCCTTAGGTGTTTATGCTGTATTGCGAAAACAAAGCCTTTTAGGTGATGCCATGTCCCATGCCGCCCTGCCTGGTATAGCTATCGCCTTTATTCTAACCGGAAGTAAAGCTCCACTTGTGCTTATCCTGGGAGCAGCGGCAGCAGGTTGGGTGGGAACTTTGTTTATCATGGCAGTTCTCAACAAGACACGTATAAAAGATGACAGCGCGTTGGGCATAGTGCTTTCGGTATTTTTCGGTTTTGGTCTTGTGCTTTTGACTTTTATTCAGAAAATGCCTAAAGCGACTCAAGCCGGTCTGGATAATTTTCTTTTTGGTCAGGCTGCAACCCTTATGGAGCGGGATGTTATTATCATGGGTTTGCTGGGAGCGGCTGTATTAATCATTATGATGGTATTCTGGAAGGAATTTAAGCTGCTGAGCTTTGATTCGGAGTTTGGTTCGAGCCTTGGTTTTCCTATAAAAAAGCTGGATTTCATTCTTACCGGACTTCTAGTGGTGGCTATTGTGCTGGGGCTTCAGACTGTAGGGGTTGTATTGATGAGTGCCATGATAGTTGCACCGGCAGCGTCAGCGCGTCAGTGGACTGATAAGCTGGGTTTGATGGTGGCATTATCGGCAGTTTTTGGCGCATTAGCTGGTATGAGTGGGGCAATTATCAGCAGTGTAACAGCACATCTCCCCACTGGCCCTACTATAGTACTGTGTATAAGTTTTGTTGTAGCAGTATCCATGACTCTGGCCCCAAATCGGGGATTGCTGTGGCGTTGGTTCAGGGAGCGACGCAACAACAGGCGTCTGCGCCTGGAAGCTGTGTTGTTGGATCTGGGTATGCTGGCGGAACAACATGAGGATTTATCTCACGGTCATCCCGCATCTGTGCTTAATACTATGAGCATGGGTCAGGGTGGTGTAGAACGAAGCCTGGAAGAACTTGAACGGAGAGGACTGGTGCAAAATATAAATGAAGATGAATGGGCTTTAACCCAGGGAGGAGTAAAAGAAATAAACCGTATTCTGGAGCATAGAGAGGTTAAGAAGGTATGAATGCAGAAATAGAAATTCAGCTTATTGCATCGGTTGTAGCGGCTGCGTGTGCTTTACCGGGGGTTTTTCTTGTCCTGCGCAGAATGGCTTTAATGAGTGATGCCATAAGTCACGCTATACTTGTAGGAATAGTCTTGGCTTTTTTTGTCACAAAGAACATTGCATCACCTTTTCTTATAATCGCCGCGGCTTTTACCGGAGTAATAACTGTGGTATTGGTGGAACTGCTTAACCGAACCAGACTGGTAAAGGAAGATGCAGCCATAGGGCTTGTCTTTCCGGTGCTTTTCAGTATCGGGGTAATATTAATTGCCCGGTATGCCGGTAATGTACATCTGGATACCGACGCGGTACTACTAGGTGAATTAGCCTTTGCACCTTTTAACCGTATTGTGATTTCAGGATACGATCTGGGGCCTCAAGCTCTGTATGTTATGTCCGCTGTGCTTCTAGTTAATATTCTCTTTATCGCTCTTTTCTACAAGGAGCTTAAGCTGGCCACCTTCGATTCTGGACTAGCGGCTGCTCTGGGATTTTCTCCTGTTTTTATCCACTATACCCTTATGTCCCTGGTTTCTATTACCACCGTTGGGGCTTTTGAAGCTGTAGGATCGATACTTGTTGTTGCTTTGATGATCGCACCCCCGGCCACCGCATACCTGTTGACTGACAGCCTTATGTGGATGCTGGGCTTAAGTGTGTCAATAGGTGTGATTAGCGGAATAAGTGGATACTGGCTGGCCCGTTTTATGGATGCTTCCATAGCCGGATGTATGGCTACAATGACTGGCATTTTCTTTATACTGGGGCTTCTTTTTGCACCGGAGCGGGGTATGGTTGCTCTGGCTCGTAGACATGCCCGTAACAGGTGGGAATTTGCCCTGTGGACTCTTGCCGTTCATCTGTTTAATCATGAAAACCTGCCAGAATCAGCTACTGAGAACAGAGTTGATCATCTGCATGAACATGTGGGCTGGGACAGGGAATATGCCCAAAAGGTTTTGACTCATGCAAAACAAAGAGATATAGTCGAACAGGAAAATGGACGGCTATACTTAACCCGGACAGGTCGCCAGATGGCTAAGAGGGCATTGGTCAAATAACTTGAATTCAATGTAATTGTATTGTCAGATACGCGCTGACTTATATCCCAAAGGCACCAGATAAATCAAACATTGTAGTGACACAGCGTGCTGTGTCACTACAATGTTTATTATACAAAGCTAAATTTGGATGATGGTATTACATACCGTTCTTAATACTGCTCCATGTCATAACAGCTTTAGCTTCTGGACTGACGCTGCTAGGTGCTGGCAATATAATTGATTCATTATTCCAGGGTAGAATTTCAGGGTCAAAACCCCCGCAGTCCTGCGACCGGAATACAGTGGGATTATCTGTCTGGACATAGGGTATCCATTTACCGCTGTCGTAAACTATTCTTGAGTTCCATCCAGCATAACCCGCTTCTGCAATATCAGCAATAGCTGTAATATCTTCTCTTTCAATACCCTTTATGATTTCATTGATGTTAAGCCAATCCAATTCGGTTCTAAGGGCTGATTTGAAATCAAAACTCTCTTTATCCAAATCAACGGCTTCGGCTAGATCCTGATTTTCATATTTTTCTATACTCTCAGACATCTGACCTATAACCGATTCATCAACACCAAAGGATTTAAGTATATGCCCAAATTCATTGACCTGTTGTTCGCCAATTTCCCGCTGATCTATGACTTCGAACCTCGCTATAACTTTATTTCTATCAGAAACTACAATATCCATCATAGATATTAAAATATTATCTTTTTCCAGAAAAACGGCGTTATTAATTGGAGATATAGGATCTTCAATATCACCCGGTTCCTCTGGTCTGAAAATTTCCATATCATCAACATCAATACTGTAGCCCAGGGAAGTTAGCAAATCTTTATCCAGGTTATCCACAATTAAACCTTCCAATTCAAATTCAACACTGGCTACAATATTAACTCTTCTGGTTTCCCGGGTGGGTATCTGCACTCTAACGCTTAATCCCTTTAAATTTACCGGTTCCCCCTCATTGATCTCTTCCAGAATTACAGCAACCCGACTGTCATAATGGGAACGGTAAGAATAAGTTCCATCTTTCGATGTAACGTTATCAGCCGCCTTTATTAATGTCAGGTCGTAATTAATTCCCGGTTTGTTTAATACTACTTCTGTAGCAAAAATATCGGTGGGATTAAAACACGCAAAGGCCTGTATTGTTAAAGCCATCAAAATAGAAATTATGAGAACAAAAAGCTTTCTCATGATTATTAATCCTCCTTATAGATATAGATATTGTATACAAGCAGATTTTTATAAACACAACAAGCTATTTTTGCAAGCTGCATGCCAATTTTATATATTTTAAGAGGATGAAATGGTATCCAAGCATAAAGTTTGTGTTCGTGAAGACTTCTGAATATACTATATATGTTATGAGCAAAGCGAAGCAATCTCAAAGGTGTAATGTATGGATGAGATTGCTTCGTCACTCTGTTCCTCGCAATCACAAAGTGATAAGCTGAGAGAATTTTCAATCATAGAAACAATAAAGCCAGAAGAACCCAAAAATAAAAAAGAATCGGTTTTGGTGAGAAAAATATCACTAATATCTGATACTGGCTATCAGAAATCTGACATCCGTAAAAGATAAGGACAATCGGGGATATGATTTCATATCCCCGATTGAGGGAGATTTAAAGATTTAATTATTAAAAAATTCTCTGGAAATATTCGTTATTGATGTTATTTGCCGATTCATGTATACTTTTGATTAAAGCTTTTATGATATAATAAATTTTATGAGCAAATAAAATGGGGAGAAAGCAGATGATTGCGAGTAGGAATTTTCTTAAAGCCTTTAATGCCGGTATTGTCTTTGGTATGTTGTCAGATTTTTTTATACGGAATGCCTATGCTGAAGAACCTGAAAAGCGTCCCAATATCCTATGGCTGGATACAGAAGACCTTTCTCCTGATCTGGGATGCTACGGAAACACGCTGGTAAAAACTCCTAATATAGATCAATTAGCCGATGAAGGTGTTAAATTTACCAATGCATTTGTAACTGCTCCAGTATGTTCAGCCAGCAGATCAGCAGTTGTAACAGGCATGTATCAGACTAGTTTTGGAGGACATCATCACCGGAGTAACAGGGATAATCCGCTTCCGGATAATATAAAGCATATATCCCATTACCTGCGGGAAGCCGGTTATTTTACCTGCAACGGCCAGGTTATGACTGATGGTCACCAGGGAAAGCTGGATTACAACTTTAAAATGTCCTTCGATGAAGCCTTTGACGGAACAGATTGGAGTCAGCGTAAATCAGACCAACCCTTTTTTGCTGAAGTGCATTTTAACGAAGCCCACAGGGTGTTTCATAAAGACCCGGATAACCCCATCAATCCCGATGATGTGGAAATCCCGCCCTATTATCCAGACCACCCTATAACCCGGCTGGACTGGGCTTTGTATCTGGAAACAATACAAAATCTGGACAAAAAAATCGGTAAAGTTCTGCAAAGGCTTGAAGATGAAGGACTTGCAGATAATACAGTCGTATTTTTCTGGGGTGATCATGGTCGTGCTATGCTGAGGGGTAAGCAGTTCCTTTATGATGGTGGTATACACATCCCTCTTATTGTCCGCTGGCCCGGGCATATTCAACCCGGTACGGTAAGGGATGATTTGATCAGCATGGTAGACTTAGCGCCTACATGGTTAAATATAGCTGGTGCAGAAGTGCCGGAATATATGGAAGGACAGGATTTTCTTGGTTCTGATTTTACCGAAAGGGAATATATAATCGCCGCCCGGGATCGTTGTGATGAAACCGATGACCGGATAAGATGTGTGCAAGCAAAGAAATACAAATATATACGCAATTTCCATCCTGAAAGACCTTACACCTACTTCAACGCATACAAGAAACAGGCTTATCCTGTTTTAACCCTTATGGAGATCATGCAGGAAAGAGGAGAACTAAAACCGGAACAGGCACGATTTACGGCCCCAAACAGACCGGAAGAGGAACTTTACGACCTGAAAAATGATCCCCACGAAATAAATAATCTGGCTGATGATCCTGAGCATCAGAAAATACTCAAAGACCTGAGTTCAAAGCTGGATTCATGGATAAAAGAAACCGGTGATCATGGAGAAGTGCCGGAAGATGAAGATATTATGGCTTACTGGGATAACGAAGCTGAAACAAGATTTGCTAAAAATATGAAATCCCGGGGACTTGAACCGGATGCCTCACCTGAAGAATACCTGAAGTGGTGGGAAGAGGAATTGAAAAGAATGAAGCAGTAAATAACAGGAGATAAGCAAAAAATGTATGAATTATATACCTATCATGACCGAGGAAGCTGGAAGAAGACACTTCACTATAAAGCGATTTTTTTTGAAGAAAACGCCCAGGAGCGTCATAATATACTTGGTTCTTATCCTTCATCCGTAAGGTTGATCCCGCCAAAACACTATGCCGGACTTCAGGAAGGTGCATGGCAACAGATCATTGAAACCGGCGAACTGCCTAACGGATGGACGTTTGATCATGGTACTACAGGACTTTCAAACGTAGCCCACACCAGTTCATGGACTGGATGTCTTCTCACATCCCAGGCTTTTAGATTGGCTTTTATGCAAAATCGTTATGGTGAATCCAGCGCAGAATACCGGGAAGCCTACGCCAGAGCCGATGAGATTATTGACTCTATACGTGTTCTGACGTTGGTCAGCGGTCAGCCCGGTTACCTTGCTAGGGGAGTGGCTCTGGGTCATGGTACATCCTACGAAGAACGGGCCGGAGTGGGAACCCGGGATTTATGGAAGCAGGGGGTTGGTGAATTCTCCCATTTACGTTATCGGGGAGGCCCCAGCCACCATAATTACGATCAGGTTTTCAGGGGATTAGGTATATACTATTTTATCGCCGCAGATCCTGCCCAGAAAGGCAAGATAAAAGAAATTGTTACAGATATGTCAAACTGGGCCCACCTTAATAACAATATGGTTGTCATGCTGGAAGATAACGAAAGAATAAGCACCGAGTTAATCGGTGGATGGCGTGGTATGGCTGGTAACGACAGACCTTCTGGCGGTTCGGTTATGGCCCTTACAGGTTTAAAAATATCTGCATTAATCACAGGCAATGATAAAGTTAAGGCATTATACGAGGAATGGACAGAGAAACTTGGTCTGAAAGATCTGGAACGTAATCAGGAAAGCATAATGGGGCCTTCTAGGGGGAATTATGATGATACAGATCATCTTCTGGGTGACCTTTACCTATTGAATATTATTGAACAAGACAAGGAACTATTAGCCTTCTATCGCAAATGCATAAAAGATTCATGGGAATCTCATAAGGATGAAAAAATGGCCTGGTTCAATTTTGTTTACGGTGCTGTATTGGGCGAAGATTACGCGGACAAAGAAGGCTCTTTGTGGAATTTGCAGACACACCCCACCTGTAGGATTTTCCAACCCCGAATGAACAGTATAAGAACAGATATTGAATTTTACGATTCCGACGGTAAAAAAGAAGCCTTAAATCCCCTGCCGGTATATGAAAGAGCATCGGATAACGAGTATGAATGGAAGGGAAGCCCCTTTAAACTTGATGGGTGGACATCCCGGATCGTATCGGTACTGGAAATTTCCCCCCATGATCCTTACGTCCAGTTTGCCGCAGACACCTCTGGTTACTCATATTATAGCAACACCAAGGGTGAGATATGGCATAAGATGGAAGGTTTGCCAAAAGTAAACGATTTCCTGTTTTCCCCGGATTATCCCTGGCTGGCTTTTGCGGCTACAGATGATGGTATATACCGCACTCTGGACGGCGGGGTTCAATGGAGTTCTGTATACAAAAAACCGGCTTCAGAGCTTCGATTTGATCCCGATAATACCCATGTCCTGTATGCTGTAGGCAAAAACGGCGTATATAAGAGCATTGAATTGGGTGAAAGGGATATGGGAACAATGTGGAACTGCATAAGTGGAGGCGTTCCGCCTGCTTCAACACTGGCTCTGGAGTTAAATGAAACTTCCGCTGTTATTTACTGCATGACCAGACATGGAATTCATATAAAAAGGGAAAGGGATTTGGAATGGAAAGCCCTCCCTCAACCAAAACGCCAACGGGGTTTTTCCAGTGTTGATACCATCGGCGGCAGGCCATTGTGGTTAAGAAGCGATCCTCATATAAAAGGGCGGATATTCCGGGCTGTGGAGATGGAACGAAGGGGTGTCATGGTAAGTTTCAGCGAAGACGGTGGTCAAAGCTGGTGTCCTGTTGTTCGCGAGCTGGAACCCCTCTTTAAATGGGCTTCAAGTTCCAAGGGATCACCCAATATAACCCGGAAAGAAATGCGATGCTTATTTCAGATTATGAAAGAATTTCAAATCAGCGATATAAGGATTGACCTTTTAAATCCGGATATTTGGTACGGAGTTTTGGAAAACGGTGTTGCCGTAACCACTGACGCAGGCAAAAACTGGTCTGTAAGTAGTGATGGTCTGGATATACCCAGGGTTTATACTATACATACCACTCGTCATGAGCAGTTAGTTATGATAGGAACTCCTGCCGGGATGTATATTAGCAATGATAAGGGACAAACATGGACGGATACATCCCTTATTCCCCAGGAAGACGGGGCCATACGTTCGGAGATAAGCGGCGCAGGTTATCTGACAGCCTACTGGATGGGAAGGTATCACAACTTTATTACAGAAGATGACGCTGACGCCCAATGGTGGAAAAAATAAAACACAGGGAGTGATATGAACTACAGCGAAAAATCGGGTCGGGATGATATAACTTTAAGGGCCATCATCCTGGGTCTTATACTGGTGCCTATAAATGCATATTGGGTGGGAATATCCAGCGAGCAGTGGTACTGCATGTTTACGCTGGTAAATCCCTTTTCCAACGCTATTTTTACCCTCACTTTTTTGATCACGGTAGGATTTTTCCTCCGCAGGATTTCCAGCAAGCTGGCCCTGTCGCCGGCTGAACTTCTGGTCATATATGTCATGGTTACTATGGTATCTACTATATCGGGCCACACAACCATGACGCCGCTGCTGGCAACATTAACACAGCCCTACTGGTTTGCAACACCGGAAAACGAATGGCAGAGCTTATTCTGGCAGTATATACCATCATGGATGACAGTTTCGGATATGGATGTATTGTCAGGTTATTTTACCGGCGAATCGGGTTTTCATGTAATGGAAAACATGAAAGCATGGCTTGTGCCGGTTATGGTGTGGTCGGCTTTTATTTTCTTTCTTTACTTTTCCCTGCTGTGCATCAGTTCCATCCTGCGGAAACAATGGACGGAAAACGAAAAACTCAGCTATCCCATAATCCAGCTTCCCCTGGCTATGGCAGCAGATCGAAAGTTTTATAAGACAAAGCTCATGTGGATAGGTCTGGCCGTGGCTGGATCTATAAGGTTTTTCAATGGCATACACGACCTTGTTCCTGCCGTGCCTTCTATTCCCTATACATACAGGATAGACCAGTTCGTCACCGAAAAACCCTGGAACGCCATCGGTTATGTCACACTGTTTTTCAATCTTGGTATTGTGGGGCTTACGTACTTTATGCCACTGAACCTGTCCTTTTCGTGCTGGTTCTTCTTCTGGCTTACAAGGTTTGAGAGGGTGTTTGCATCTGCTGTAGGATGGAATCAACTGTATCTTAACGAAAGGGCATCAGGAGCCTGGATAGGTGTTGCACTAATTGCCTTATGGCTTGCCCGTCGGCATCTTGTGGCCTTTGGCAAGCACCTGTTAGGTTTAGAGAAGATGGACGATTCAAAAGAGCCTATGCGTTACAGGACAGCCGCAATCATGCTTGTTGTGTGTCTTCTGGTTCTTGTGCTGTTCTGTCGTTTCGCTGGTATGTCTATATGGGCCATACTAGTTTTCTTTGCTATATATATACTCTTCGCCATAGCTATAGCCCGGGTAAGGGCTGAATTAGGTCCTCCTTATCACGAGGTTGTTGGTATCAACCCCAGGGGTATTATGGTTCAGATGTTCGGTTCAAGGCGACTTCTTGGAAACAATCTTACTATCATGTCTTTCATCTACCCCTTCAACAGGTGCAACCGGGCCCATCCTATGCCATGCCAGATAGAAGCCTTTAAGATAGCGGAACGAACAGGAATGAACAACAAAAGACTGGTTCAGGCTATACTTCTGGCCGTTGGATTTGGGGCCATAGCAAGTTTCTGGTCATACCTTCATTTTACATATCATTACGGCACGCTGGGAAGGCTTCAGGGCTGGATAGGTAATGCTGGATGGGAAGTCTATAACCCTCTCCAGGCCTGGCTTCAGTATCCCCAGGGAACGGATGTAAAAGCCTTGCAGTTCATGGGCGGGGGATTTTTGTTTGTGACCTTTTTGCATATTATGCGCACACGCTTTTTGTGGTGGCCCCTGTATCCATCGGGCTACGTCCTTTCTGGCGGCGCGTGGGGTGGAATGGTGTATTTCTGGTTTCCGGTAATGGTAAGCTGGATGATTAAGTCCATAATCCTGAAATATGGCGGCATAAAAACCCACCGTAAGGCCACATTCTTCTTCCTGGGTCTTGTTCTGGGAGATTTTACATTGAGGAGTATATGGAGTATAGTCAGCCTTGTGTTTAAGGTTTACATGCCCTCATCCGGGGCTGGTTGGAATTGATAATTTGTGTGGTTCTTCAGCTTTTTGTGTGGTAATGAAGAAGAACCACAAATTATACAAATAAAGTTATATTCATTTTTTAGCGATTAGTTTAAAAGAAAGGCAAAAATGAAAGGCAATTCTACATCGAATCAACGAACCATAGGTTTCAGAGCCATAATACTCAGCATATTGCTTATACCGATCAACGTCTATTGGATTGCCCAGTTGGAAGTCGTCAGGTATACCCATCCCACGCTGATAATTCCGTTTTTCAATGTAGTTTTTATCTTCCTGTTTGCCTTCCTGTTTAACCTGTTTTCTGAGAAAGTCTTTAAGAGGACAGTATTGAACCAGGGGGAGCTTATTACTATTTATGTAATGCTCAGTGTATCTTCAGGTTTGGCCTCTATAGATATGCTTCAGATACTGGTTTCCAATATGGGACATGCTTTTTACTTTGCCACGCCAGAAAATGAGTGGAAGGAATTGATCTGGGACAACTTACCTCGGTATCTGGTAGTTAATGACGAAACGGCTCTGGAGGGTTACTACAAAGGTTCGTCAAGCCTTTATTTCTGGCGAAATATAAAGCCCTGGGTTTTACCAGTTTTAATATGGCTTGGTTTTATTACACTTCTGGTTTTTACCATGTTATGTCTTTGCAGTATCCTGCGAAAGCAATGGACAGAACGGGAAAAGCTTACATATCCCATGATACGGCTTCCCCTGGAAATGACTACCGAAAAGAGCAAATTCTTCAGAAATAAACTAATGTGGATAGGATTTGGCATAGCGGCTTTTATAAGCGTCGTGAACGGCCTGAAATATTTTGTTCCAACTATACCGGAAATTCCAGTAAAGCGCAGAAATCTGGCAGGCCTTACTGAAAGGCCCTGGAGTCTTATGGGAGGTGTCAGACTTTCTTTCTATCCCTTTGTTATCGGTATGAGCTTTCTTATACCTATAGATTTACTGCTGTCGTGCTGGTCGTTTTACTGGTTTTACAAGGCGGAGTTAATGGTGGGTGGACTGGTGGGTTTCAGGAGTCTACCCAATTTCCCGTATCAAAGCGAGCAGGCCTTTGGTGCTGTGGTAAGTGTGATTATCTTCAGTCTGTGGATGGGTCGGGAACATTTGAAAAATGTTATCATAAGGGTTTTTAAACCTGTACCTCATGAAGATTCTGATGAACCTTTATCCTATAGAACAGCTGTTATTGGTTTTGTGGTTGGTCTTATTATTCTCTCTGTATTTTCATCCAGGATCGGTATGTCCATATATATGATCCCAATCTTTTTTTTAATGTATTATCTAATCGCCACCTTCATTACCCGAATGCGGGCCGAGTTGGGGCTCAGCGTACACAGCCTGAGTGGTCTTAACCCCCGACAGATGATGATAACAGCTCTTGGCAGTCAGCGCATCGGTAAGAATTCCCTGACAGCCTTTGCCATGTATAGCTTCTTTAACCGGACTTACAGAAGTCATCCTATGCCCCACATGCTTGAGGGTATGAAGATGACTAATCTTTCGGGATATCGCTCCCGAAGGTTGTCCCTGGGTATAGTGCTATCGGCTTTTGTAACGGTGATAGCCTGTTTCTGGATTTACCTGCATCTATATTATAAAACCGGTGCTTCATCGGGATATTTCGGCCCCTGGACCCTTGGTCTTGGTAATGAAACATACTCCCGACTGCAAAACTGGATATATTATCCTACCGAACCCAACAGTATAGGAACTATCTTTATGGGTGTGGGATTTTTAATAGCATCCGCGCTCACATTCCTGCGAACCAGATTCCTATGGTTTCCCTTTCATCCCCTGGGATATGCTATGGCTGGCGACTGGGGCATGTATAACCTCTGGAGTTGCTTCTTTGCAAGCTACATGGCCAAGTGGATCATCCTGAAATACGGAGGCCTTAAACTATATCGCCGTTCAGTTCCGCTGTTTCTCGGCCTTGCCCTGGGCGATCTGACAATAGGAAGCATATGGAGCATAATCGGCGTGGCTCTGGATACCACTATTTATCAACCTTTTCCCTGATATTCCATTACCTGAAAGCAGAACCAGATCGCTGTGGTGCAGGTAAGTTCTGATCTTACTTCGGGGGTTGTTATGGAGTATATAACCAACCCAGATTTCCGGGTTCCTACGACGATAGCAAAATTTGAAGATTCACTGTATGCTGTAAACGCTCGCTTTGATTTGGCTGAACCTACGGCTGATACTGAATACGAGGTTGTGCGCGTGGGTATTGATACACCGACCCAAGTTAAAAAGCTGACCGGTGTGCCACCTATAACAACCGTTTGGGGTGGAATAAAGATGTCTTATTAATGCAAGATTAAAGCGAGTAGAGTAAACATATCTTTCATTTTTTTTAGCAATTACTTAATTCCCCACTCTTCCGCCATCAACATGAATTGTCGTACCTGTTATAAACGAAGCATCGTCGCTTAACAAAAAGACGATGGCAGCAGCTATTTCCCCCGGTCGGGCCAGTCTCTGGATTATTGCCCCGTTATAGGACAAGTTTTCAAGCTCTTCCTTGCGTTTTGCCGGTTCTTCAGCTTTGCTGAAGTGCATTTCAGTGACTGTCCATCCGGGGGCTACTGTATTTGCCCTCATGCCATAATGGATAAACTCGCAGGCCATTGTTCGGCTTAAGGCACATATTCCGGCTTTGGACGCATCGTATACCCAGTTACCGGGTCTGGGACGAAATCCGCCTTCTGATGACACATTTACTATGTGACCAGGACCTTTTTTTAGCAATGGAAGCAGTGATTTTGAGCATAAAGCCGGGGCCCGTAAGTTTATTGTCATCTGGGGATGCCAGTCTTTGTCGCCTGTGTCTGCGATGGAAGTAGGATTAACTATTCCGGCGTTGTTTACCAGACCATTTAAGCTGTCGAATTTCCCGGCGACTTCCTGACCCATCTTTGTTATAGAATCGGGCTTTGAAAGGTCTACAAACTGGTAAAATACTCTCTTGGATCCTATCTCCTTTATTCTTTCATTGGCTGCCGCTTCGTCAATATCGGCCATAATAACGTTTGCCCCTTCATGAGCAAGGCGTTTTACTGTAGCCGACCCAATGCCCATAGCTCCGCCAGTAACCAGTATTGTTTTGTCTTTGAATCGCAATTGTTATACTCCTTATTAATAACATTATATATCATTTTATTTTTCTTCTTAATTTTTATGGATATGGTATCTCAATATCACATTTTAATATAATACCATTTTCTCCGGTTATGATCAATACATTATCTCCTACACCAAGCATAAATTTTATGTCCGTGAAAACTTTGGCTCTTCCGATTTGAGTATGGTAATAATTTGAAAATTTTCTCAGCTTGTCATTCCTGCGAAACTCTTATTCCTTTTTGCTCAAGCTTTTTCAAAAAGCTTGAAGCAGGAATGACAAATGGAGGATGCTTTTTCTTAATTGGACAATGTCTTTTACACTTCCACACTTAAAGTGGATGAACCAAAAATTTTGATACAGACTAAAAACTTTATTTGTTACTCCGTTCTTCGCAATAACACAGGGATGTAAAATTTATGCTTGGGCTCAGTAAATGAAAGTTGACAATTGCAATTAATTGGTTTAATATCTTATTGTAATTTCGGTAAAATTTACTAAATCATTACCTTTAGGGAGGTATAATAATGAAGAATAAGTTCTATATATCGGTACTTATTTGCTTTATTAGTTTGATTTCTGCTCAGGTTATCTTTGCCGCTGGTATTAACATGGCTTTTCTGGAAGCAGAGGCTGATGTGCCACCAGAGGATGAAGCTGAATATAACTGGGCTGTGGATAATTATAACGCGACTCTTATTCATCCAGCAGGATCGGGTAAATTTGAGGATGAAAATGGGAATTCGGTTGAACTTGGGGATTTCCAGGTAGTATGGTGGCACAGGGCAAATCAGCAGGACATACCACCTGTGTTTCTGGAGCAGGCAACCATGAACGCTTTTATGGATTTTGTAGAATCCGGTGGATCTCTTTTTCTTTCCCAGGTAGCTTTTCACTATGTATTCGATCTGGAATTGGAAAGCCTGGAACCAAGGTTTTGTGCTCCTAATGTTGACCATTCACCATCGGGTATAATAGCCGCTCCTGGTGAGGAAGAACATCCGGTTTTTGCCGGTTTTGATGAATTAGGGTTAGATCCTGCAGAAGGTTTCAATATAGACTGTTATGGTCATGATGCCATGTGTGATTTTTATCCAGCCGGCCCGCCGCAAGAGGGTAGGGTTTTGGGAATGGCTTATCAGGAGCCCCACCCCCAGGGTTGGTTTGGTCAGGTATGCCCCCTGGTTGAATATGAAGTTGGTGACGGAACAATCATAATAAGCGGTTGGCGATTTACTGTTTTCCGTTCAGTGGAGGAGGATTGTGAATTTGCCGATGCTATGATTAAACTCCACGAAAATATTATGGGTTATCTCGGTACTCTGGCACCAGTTGAACCCGCTGGTAAATTATCAACGGTATGGGGTGATGTAAAGCAGTAATATATACTTTCCAAGCAACCGATTATTAGCATAAATAACGACTAATTTGTTAAAAGGTCTGAGGAACCTGCGATTTTACTTTCAAACACATTCTATAAAAATAATAATTGCCTTAAGCTAAAATCTTATAAAATTCCTCATTGCTCAGTGCCTTCACGATTCGTATTTATTTATATACAGAGGGGTAATATTTATGAGTAAAGCGATTATACAGGCAAAGCTAAAGAGGATTAATGAAAAAATTTCAGAATCGTGTGCTAAAATCCATAAGCTTGAGAAAGAAATTGATATATTAGAAAATGCGGCTGATGATTCCATGAGGGGAAAAATTCCTGCAAAAGAATTATATAAGGAACTGACTGAGTTGGAAGATTATGTAGATTCTTTAAATTACCGCAGAAAGGAATTGCAGAGGGAGATAGAAGATATAGAACGCTCAGAATTTCTAAGGCATCATAATGCAGCAACCACAAGGTTGTATGAAAAAGCGAGACGTTATAACCATCTTGCATCACAGGTTATAGCTCTGGCCGGTGAAATTGAACAGGAGATAAACAACCTGGATGAAGACAAGGCCAGGATTTTTTCTCAGGATATGAAATTAAACCGGTTTCATAAAATCCCGGTGTGTAATACCGAACCAATTTCATCGGCTAAAGAGATCTTACTGGAAATTGATGAATCTTTTAATCAGATTAATAAGTTGGATTATGATAACGCCACGATTCCTTAGATTGCTTTGATTTTTGCTATCAAAAGCGATCAAGCCAATGAATTCAGGGACGGAAATATCGTTCCGTCCCTGAAACATTTTATTTACTTTATTTTCTTATGGCAGAGCCACCAGTCAAAACATTCCATTTCACCGGCTTCAGCCGCCTCAAGACGCTTTTTAGCATCTTCTTCAGAAGTTGCAGGAGGCACTATTCCATGGTCACCAATAAGTTCGTTATTTGGCCAGTTTGCCGGTAAAGCTACTTCCGCTTCGTCGGAAGTCTGTAAAGCTTTTACCAACCTTACTATTTCGTCCATATTTCTACCGATATTCAAAGGATAATAGATTATCGCCCTGATTATACCTTCGTCGTCAATAACGAATACTGCCCGGACTGTCTGAGAGCCAGATGCTTCGGCGTGAAGCATACCAAACTTAGCGGCTATACTGCCTGTGTTGTCAGCAATGATTGGGAAGGGAACTTCAACATCAAGATTTTCTTTGATCCATTCTACCCATTTGATATGGGAGAATACCTGGTCAATAGAAAGCCCAACAAGCTCCGTATTCAATTCCTGGAACTGGTCGTTACGTTTGGCAAAAGCTACAAATTCCGTTGTACATACTGGTGTATAGTCGGCAGGATGAGAGAACAGAACTACCCATTTGCCTTTGTAATCCTCTGGAAAGTTTATAGTTCCATGTGATGTTGAAGCCTCAAAACTGGGAGCTTTGTCCCCAATCAAGAGCATACCTTTGCTTTCTTCCATTTTTTCCTCCGTTTTTATATTTTTATTTATGTTCAAAGCCTTTTGATTAGAATCGATTTTAAAACAGAATAAAAGTATAGTTTTATTCCATTTTTTGGCTCTTCCGGCTTGAGTGGGGTAAAGATAAGAAACTTTTTTATAATGTCATTTTGCGAAATCAGGAATGACAAGCTGGGAGGATTTTCAATTATAACCCCACTAAAACCGGAAGAACCCATTTTTTAAGGATGCTCATCAGCAAACTTTAAGGCTTCTTCAATAAATATTTCCCCGGTCATTTCACCCAGACATGTTTTGGAAATATAATCATAGCGTTTAAAACTGTTCCAATCTACTTTGGTTAGTATATAACCAAAAGCATCGTTGGTAAGTCCAAAGAGAAAATTATGATCACCATGCATTTTACGTTTTAGATAGTAACCGATATTGGGTAAGGCCTCTCCGGGTATGGTTAATATCCGGGCGTTACCAAGATTTATCAGGTTTACCTGGGTAGGTGCTGAACCGTCAGGATTGGCTTCGTATCCCAGGGGTGAGATTTCCAGTATCATTCTTAAAAGCTCTGAATCCATAGGAAAGGTAAAGGTTCTGGCGTAACATTCCAGCCTTGGATTTTCCTGTATTTCTGCATCATTAATTATCTTTAACGCTTCTTTGGCTAGCAAATTTCCGATCCGCTGACATTCTTCCCATATGTGGTTTTCCTCGCCGGTTCCCGGGTTTCTGTTGTCCGCTGTTACCATTCCACCCTGGGCCCCATTCATGAAAATGGCCATACCGCCGGTTTTCTCTTCTATATACTCATAAAAAGGGCCGATCATATCCGGACTGCAAATACCCCTTCGGGAACCGAATACTTCGGGATGGACAGCGTAATTTACCAAAGTAACTACAGGCTTATTGTTCCGGCCAAGGGCCTGGATAACATCGCATCGGGGATCATACAGGTCAGGAGCGTAATAATTATAGGCTATACCTTCCTGAGCTTCTCCTGTGGCTATTTTAATAACGACGGGTTGCAGGTTATCCACAGCTTCATTTACTGCATGGGCCATTTGTTCGCATACCCCTTCCACATATTCCATGTCAATGGAGAAATTTCCCTCTTCGTCAGGGAATCCATACATATCCGGCGCGCTGTGGGTATGGGTTGCACCGATAATTATATTTTCCGGCGGAATTCCCTTCACCTTTTTCCGCACCTGATCTCCCAGAACTTTGGGAAAGCCCAGAAAATCCGCCCCGACGATAGCAACTCTTGTGTCATCTTTTTCCAACACCATAGCCCGAACCCACAGGTCACCAAATTTTCTCGTGGCTGGAGTGGATGGGCCGATTCCACCGGAAACCGGCAGCAGAGGATCAGGGGTAACAACGCGTTTTCCAACCCCTGCATAAATATCAGTCCAGCATAACGATGCTATGTTAAACATGATAAAAACAGCCATTATGTATAATTTCATCATAATTTTCTCCTGTATTAATTATTCCAACATTTAGTGCCTCTTTTCATGATTATTTACCGGTCAACTCCACGTTACCCCAGGCACCGATTTTGTCTCCCACTATAACCACCACGCCGTCAATACCATCAATATTTCTGGCAAAATCCACTCCCTTTTGTATATCATGGGCGGATTTTACCACGTTACCGGCGGCTGTGGCCACAGCATCGGCCAGGGCTGTCGTCTTTGATATGGTGATAACCGCATCGGCTTTACCGTAGCTCAGGGAATGACCAACAGTTCCCGATGATGTGCATATTCCCAGGGGAGTCTGTTCTGGTTTTATCTTCATGTCCAGCTTACCGGTAAAGGGGGATTTACCCGCGTATATTCCCATTAAACGCTCTTTATCGCTCTTGATAAAAATATCCCCGCCATTTTCCACGATAACCTGACTGCTTAGATTTAGCAAATCCTTACCCACATACTCGGCCATAACCCCGGCTACGGATGCCATAGGGCCAACATCAGCAGAAGATGAAGCTTTTGCCATGTCCTTAACTATCTGAGGTGCATTATGGGAAATCTTCAAAGGTTTCAGGGATTCAGCAAAGCCTTTGTGATGAAAGATATAATCTTTGATCTGCTTCCTGTGTTTTTTGATGAATTCAGTTGCTTTTACAGATAAATCTGTATCACATAGTATCATCAAGTCCGTTTCCTCCACCATAACATTGAAGGGAACCAGGTCTCTGTGTTTTACCCAACCTCTGTATTTTCTCTCTTCATACATATTACTTGTCTTTTTCATATCTTTCATCGCCCACATCTGACTGAAGCTGGTGCATTTCGTCTTTCAGTTCTTTAACTATATGGGCATAGGCCGGATCGTCGTAAACACTGTTTAATTCATACGGGTCTTTATTCAGATCAAAAAGCTCCCATTCCGGTTCGTAGGTTTCATCCACAGCACCAGGTTGACTCAGGGCGTCGGAGTAGTAATATATCAGCTTGTAATCCATCGTTCGGATTCCGTAATGGGCATATACGTTGTGATGGGCTTTATGCATCCAGTATCGGTAATACATTGATGTACGCCAATTGTCAGGGGTATCTCCCTGTAATATCTTCCTGAAGCTTCTTCCCTGCATATCATCGGGAATATCAACTTCGGCAAGATCAAGAAACAGCGGAGCAAAATCAAGGTTAAGAACCATATCCTTGTTTATAGTTCCCGGTTCTATCTCCCTGGGATAGCGTACTATAAAGGGCATTCTAAGGGATTCTTCATACATAAACCTCTTGTCATACCAGCCGTGATCACCCAGGAAAAAGCCCTGATCCGATGTGTATATCACAAGTGTATCCTCAGTTAAGTCCTCTTCGTCCAGATAATCCAGCAGACGACCCACGTTATCGTCAATTGAGGCTACAACCCGTAGATAGTCTTTTATGTATCTCTGGTATTTCCAGCTTTTTTCCTGCTCTTTGGTCAAGCCTTCGGGCACTGGCATTTTGAGGTCTCTTTCGTTCATATCTCGATCAACGCGCATGGCAGCAGCTTCGGCGGCAGATGCCCGGTTGCTGTAATCGTCGTTAAAAGTAGGAGGCTCCGGAATGTCTATGTCGTCATACATGTGGGCGTGTTTTTCATCCGGTTCCCAGTGACGATGCGGGGCTTTATGATGACACAGCAGGCAGAAAGGCTTGCTTTTATCCCGCTCTTTAAGCCAGTTCAGACTCATGTCCGTTATAACGTCGGTAACATATCCCTTGTGCTCCCGTTTTCCGTCCTTATCAATCATTATAGGATTATGGTAAAGTCCCTGACCCGGAAGAACCCGCCAGAAATCAAACCCTGTTGGCTCATGCTCCGGCCCCTGCCCCAGATGCCATTTACCCACGATGGCCGTCTGGTATCCGCTTTGTCTTAACAGTTTTGGGAAAGTTTGAAGCTGGTTATCCATCCTGCTGGCCAGAGTTGTTACATTGTTGATGTGGTTATATGTACCAGTGAGAATTGTGGCTCTGCTGGGTGTGCAAATGGAGTTTGTGCAGAAACAGTTGTCAAATCTTACACCGTCTTCGCTGATTCTATCCAGATTCGGCGTTTCGTTTATCCTGCTTCCATAGCAACTCATGGCATGGGACGCGTGGTCATCGGACATTATAAATAAGATATTTGGTCTCTTATCCTTCATTTACTATAATTCCTTTCGTAATAAATCGTAATAAAAAAGAGAGTTTTTTTCAGGTTAAATGTGGTAATGGAGAAAGATCGCAAATTAAACAAGAGAAAACTACTTTGTCTGTCGTTTCTGTAATCGTTAAAAATGTAAAATCCTTATAACTGAGAATTCTAAAAAATCTCTAAAACCAATGTTTATAAGAATTCAGCATCAAGAAACGGATGAAAATGCTCCAAAAATATAGTTCTATGTCATTCCTGCTTCAAGCTTTTTGAAAAAGCTTGAAGCAGGAATGACAGCCTGATAGCATTTTCATTTGCTAGTGTCTCTTTAAGCACTGCAACATCTGGTTTTAGTTAATTTTGAGAAATATCAGTCCTAATAACATTTTAACATCTTTTTCCCATAAATAAAATAGTTAAAATGTGCCAAGTATAAAATTTATGTCCGTGAAAACTTTGGCTCTTCTGGTTTGAGTATGGTAATAATTTGAAAATTTTCTCAGCTTGTCATTCCTGCGGAATCGGGAACCCAGTATTTGTGCTGATACTTCTGGATTCCTGCTTCCGCAGGAATGACAAATGGAGGATGTTTTTTCTTAATTGGACAATGTTTTTTATACTTCCACACTCAAACTGGATGAACCAAAACTTCTGATATAGACTAAAAAATTTATTTGTTACTCCGTTCTTCGCAATAACACAGGGATGTAAAATTTATGCTTGGAAAATGTGTAGACATAGAAAGATTAAAGATGTAAAATATGATAGGACAGATATATAATTTGAAATTAAAATCCGAATTCCAGGAGGTTATTATGCTTATTTACCTGGCAGTAACATGTTGTGTTTCATGCTTAGCAGCTTTTCCATCACCCCCCGGCCAATACATTAACCTTACAAAAGAAGATTTATCCAGAGCTGATAGTTACGGCATTAATGAACCTTTAGTGGGAACATATTTCTTTTACTGGTATAATATACATACAAAGGAGCATTTTATCAATCCAGATGGCAGCGATGCACTGGTAGACCATCCTGCTAATACAGAGGATTACAGCTATGATTCATCAGACTGGTGGAAACGGGAGTTACAGGACGTAAAAGCCGCAAGGATTGATTTTATCGCTCCGGTTTACTGGGGCGTTCCGGGCTATGAATCATGGAGTTTTGAAGGCCTGCCAAAGCTGGTGGAGGCCTGGGATGAATTGGATAAAGCTGATGAGTCACCTCCTAGAGTAGGGCTTTTTTATGACACCAGCACCCTGAGTCACAACCCACAGCAAATCCATGTAGATCTTACCACGCCAGAGGGCAAGGAATGGTTGTATAACACCATTCGGGATTATTATTCGCTCATACCGCCTCGTATGTGGGCTATGGTTGATGAAAGTCCTGTTATATTCCTGTATTCCGCCGCCTTTGCCGCAAAGCAGGATCCAGCCGCCCTGAATTATGTCTACAGTGAATTTGAGAAGGACTTCGCCTGTCGCCCTTACATAGTAAAGGAAATATCCTGGCAGGGGGATGCCGATGCTACCTACGCCTGGGGTGGAGCTTTAGGCCCTCGATGGAATGACGTTGTAGCCCTGGGACCGGGATATGATCATCACGCCGTTCCCGGCCGTAAACCCCTGGTAGTGGACAGGGAAGGTGGTCAGTTCTACGCCCGGGCCTGGGAAATGCTGCTGGCTCAAAGTCCCAAACGAAGGGCTAATATGGTGATGGTGGAGACATGGAATGAACTCCATGAGGGAACGGATATATGCCATACAGTAGAATATGGACGTAAATATATAGAGATGACGGCTAAATATGCCGGTATGTTCAAGGAAGATATACAGCTAACCCCTGACGGGCCTTACAGTGAAGCTGATCATGTATACTGGGACAGCGTGGAAGGTGAAAACGGTTTAAGTATACCAATTTCAGGAGATGGGTTGATAGAGCAAATTAAAATTGATGATATACCCGCCGTGCATACTCGCTCTAACCCATACGGTGGTCGCTATCTGTATGTAAAAATAGACGACAGCTTTTTATTTGATCAGGAAATCCCTGTGGAAATAGAACTGACATACCTGGATGCCGGCTGTGAAAGGATCGTGTTGCAGTATGATAGCACAGATCCCGAGGGTTCAGTCAGGGAAGGTGCTTTTAAAGCCGGTGGAGATGTTTCTGTTGGTGAAACTGAAGAATGGAAGAAAGCGAAATTTAAAGTTACCGACGGCCGGTTTGTAAACCGCAATAACGGCGCAGACTTCCGCTTCGCCGTTATTGGAGGAGATTTGACAGTTAAAAGAGTAGAAGTAAAGAAGTTATAGGAGAAAAATCCGGATGCAAACATCTGAACGACCAAGAGCCAGAGAACTAGGGATAAAAATTGGCATAATGCCTATCGGGGAAACCAACACTATATGTGATGTAGCCGATGTAAAAATTGGACATTCAACATTAGTCTGGGGTGCAGGGGAACTTGTCAGGGGCAAAGGCCCTGTGAGAACCGGCGTAACAGCTATAATACCGGATAAGGATATGTCACCCCATAGAAATAAACTCCCGGCTGCCGTTGATGTTATAAACGGCTTTGGAAAATCTGTAGGATTGATGCAAATTGATGAACTGGGGGAGATAGAAACACCTGTATTGCTTACCAATACCCTGAATGTAGGAAAAGTCAGTCAACATCTGGTGGAATGGATGATGCAAATAGACCATCGCATATTATCCGTCAATCCTGTTGTTATGGAGTGTAACGACAGCAATCTAAGCGATATATGGGGCATGCATGTTGACCGGGAACATGTCTTTAACGCTTTGGAAAATGCCTCAAAAGACCTGAGTGAAGGATGTATTGGCGCAGGTACAGGAATGCGCAGTTTTGGTTATAAATCCGGTATCGGTATGGCATCCAGGCTGGTTGACTGCGGCGGAGAGACCTACGTCCTGGGGGCATTGGCCCTGAATAATATGGGAGGTACCGGGGATCTGTGTATTGACGGAGTACCTGTGGGAAGGATGATCCAGCAGAAGTCTGAAAAAGAATCAAAGGGATCGATAATTATGGTAATTGCCACCGATGCACCGTTTAATCCTGTAGGTCTGAGACGCATTGCCAGAAGGGCCAGCTTTGGCTTGGCCCGAACCGGTGGGATGGCCACTCACGGAAGCGGCGACATTGCTCTGGCTTTTTCCACCGTTCCACTATTCCAGGGTGCTTCTCATGATATGTCCCTGGTATGGAAAAACATCACCAGTTTTTTCAGAGCATGTATCGAATCCATTGAAGAGGCTATAATAAATTCCCTGTTTCGGGCCAATAAGATGGTCGGACGCGATGGTAATACAGCACATGCTGTGCCTGTTGAAAAAGTGATAGAATGTATGAGAAAATGCGGTTATGGAATTGGTTAAATCATGAATTTACAAAGGAGGAAATTGAAATTATGAAAGGTTTTTTAGTAAGTTTTTCTCTATCATGTTTAATAATCTTATTCTATCCACAATTAGTCAGGGCTGGTGCTGTCACTAATGGTTTGCTGGCTTACTGGCCTATGGATGAAGCTACTATAGCCGATAATATTGTCCAGGATGTTTTTGGCGAGAGTCATGGAGAGATCAAAGGTGATCCGGAGCTGGCCCCAGGTAAAATAGGTGAATGTCTGCTTCTCGATGGTGATGCCGATTGTATCCTGATTAATTCTGAGGTAATTAACAGAGATTATCAGCAGATAACCCTGGAATGCTGGGTCTTTATAAATGCCCTTGACGATAGTTGGAACCGTATTTTATCCCTGGATGATACCGACGCAGGTAATCTAAACGTGGCCAGTCTTTATTACGATGATGACGATGATCAGCATGGCTTTTTCCTTAGAGCAGATGGGGAAAGCTGTGCGGCTGAAGATGATATGATACAGGAGGATATACCCCTGGAGGATTGGCTGCACCTGGTAGGAACATGGGATGGTAAGACTGTGAAATACTACGAAAACGGTGTAGCTGTAAAAACTTACTCTCTTTCCAGTAACTTTGTAGGTGGAAATTTATTCTTTGGTATCGGAGATCGGGCAGACGGCAAAAACACTGATACTATACAGGGATATATAGACGAGGTGCGCATCTACGAAAAAGCCCTTACTCAGGCAGAAGTACAGCAAAATTTCCAGGCCGACGGGCTGGCTGTTACACCAAAAGATAAGCTTGGTATTGCATGGGCAAGGATCAAGATGCTGAATTAAAATTTTTGATTCTTCCGGGTTTAGTGTGGTAATAATTGAAAATGCTCTCAGCTTGTCATTCCTGCAGAAGTAGGAATACAGTAGATGCGCATAAAGACTAGATTCCTGCTTCCGCAGGAATGACACCATAAAGAAGTTTCTTATCTTTATCCCACTCAAGTCGGAAGAGCCAAATTTTTCAAATTAAGATCCCCAAAAAAAAATAAGCATCTGATATCCGAAGCTTGGAAAATTAATATTGAAAATATGTTAAATATATGAGACAATATGTCCAAAGATAATTCATCAAGGGCTTTAAACAGTGTTAGTGTGCTCTTTTGAATCTTTTATCACATGCCGTTTACATACATAAAGTAAGAATCCCCAAGTATTGAAAGGTTAATAGTATGCAAACATCACGGATAGTAACATTAGCGGCATTTTTATCCCTAGTAATAATTACAGTCCTGGTATATGCCCAATCGGAAGAATCCGTGACGAGTCCACCCCTCAGCGAAGATACAGAAATTTGTATAGAGTGCCATATAAACTATTCTCCGGGCATAATAGAGGACTGGCGAAACAGCAGGCATGCCAGAATGACCCCGGAGCAGGCCATGAACCTTCCGGAAAATCAACGCAGGTTCTCAGCCGAAAGCGTACCTGACGAACTTAAATCCGTAGCCGTTGGATGTTATGAATGTCATGGCCTCAACCCTCAGGATCATACTGATAACTTTGAGCATGCCGGCGTTCCCATAAATGTAATTGTTTCCCCCGGTGACTGTAAGATATGCCATCCGACAGAGGTGGATCAGTTTACGGGTAGCAAAAAAGCCCATGCCCTGGATAACCTGCGGGAAAATCCTGTATTTCACAGCCTTGTGGAAACAACTACAGGCTTAAGGGAATTTAACAATGATATGATGCACCGTCTTCCGGCCAGCGACTCCACAAAACAGGAGACCTGTTACTCCTGCCATGGAACTGAAGTCCGGGTGGATTGGATGAAGGAAGTCTATACTGATGTGGGTGAAATGAAACTGCCGGTATTCAGCAACTGGCCGAATCAAGGTGTGGGAAGGATAAATCCGGATGGAACTCGTGGGGCATGTACCGCATGTCACCCTCGCCACAGTTTTTCCATAGAAATTGCCAGAAAACCTCACACCTGTTCTCAGTGTCACCTGGAACCGGATGTTCCGGCCTGGAACGTTTATAACGAAAGCAAACACGGCAATATATACAACTCCAAGCATGATGAATGGCAGTGGGATCAGGTTCCCTGGGAACTGGGCAAACATTTCAGCGCGCCTACCTGTTCTGTCTGTCATAACAGCATGGTCGTAACTTCTGAGGGCAGAACCATAGCCGAAAGAACTCATGACTTTGGGGAAAGATTATGGGTAAGAATTTTCGGCCTTATATATTCCCATCCTCAACCCAAAAGCGGGAAAACCTATGAGATTAAAAATAAAGATGGCTTACCTCTTCCGGTAACTTTTGACGGTGAGTTTGCATCGGAATTTTTGCTGGACGAGGAAGAACAGACCAAGCGCCAGAGAGAAATGGAAAATATCTGCAAATCCTGTCACGGTTCTACATGGGTAACAGCCCATTTTGGAAAGATGTATAAGACTATCGCAGAAACTGACCTGATGATTAAAACTTCCACCGAACTCATGCAAAAAGCCTGGGATGCAAAGCTGGCTGATAACAGCAACCCCTTCGATGAATCCATAGAACATAAATGGATGCGCCAGTGGTTGTTTTATACCAATTCCATTCGCTACGCTTCAGCCATGACCGGAGCGCCGGATTATACCTCTTTTAAGAACGGTTGGTGGAATCTTAACAGCAATTTGCAGGATATGTTTGCTTCAATATCCGAGGGTACTGGAAATGCAGAAACTTTTCCCGAATTGGTAGAAAAAAGTACCAGTATCAGTATGCCTGTAGAGGAAGGTAAATTGGAGGGTTTTGCATCTATTGATATTTCTCAGTTAAACGATGAGGAAAAAAACTATTTGGGGCTTGAAGAAGGAGCTAGACCTGTATTAAATAAAGCAAAGGCAGATATAGTTATACTTGAGTTTATGAACGTATACTGTCCCAGTTGCCAGATGCAGGCTCCTATATTTAATCAGCTTTTTTCAGCTATACAAAATGATTCAGAACTGGTAAACCGCATAAAAATAATAGGCGTAGGTGTAGGCAACAATCAGAACGAAGTGGATGATTTCAAGGAAAAACGTAATGTACCTTATCCAATAATGCCCGACCCGGATTTTTCAACATATAAAGCTCTGGCTAACTCTATTAGAACCCCATACACCGTAACTCTCAGACGAAATATAAATGGAAATCTGGTGGCGGTAGAGGCCCATGTGGGTCTGATAAGATCGTATGAATCTTATCTGGGTGAAATCAAACGGGTATTGGAATACAAGGATGAAATAGTACAGCAGGAACAGGATAGGATTAAATCCCAGGATTTTGTTGAATATACGGAATTTAAACTAACAGGAAAGGCTTTGTATAACAAAGTTAAAGAAGTTTTTGTCAGCATAACGAAAGATGAGGGAATAATCGTAGAGAAAGAATCCGTTCCTACACAAGATGAAAATAAAGTCTATCAGACAATAAGCGATAATAAAAGATATTACATTGTTGTCGCTAACAAAGAATCGGTCTGTGACATATGTCATGCGATACAATTTATCTATGCCTTTGATGAAAAAGGTAAGGTCATAGCCTTTGAACCGATACACCTTACAAAGTATGGAAACAAAGTCTGGAGTGAGGAAGACGTGCAAAAAATGCGGAATAATGTTATTGGTCGATCAATACTGCAACCCTTTGATTTTGATGCAAAGACTGACGCCGTTACATCAGCAACTATAACATCAGCCGTTATATTCCAAATTCTGTCCGAAGGAAGGGATATTTATCATTTTATAACAAAGTAAATAGGAGTGAACTTATGAAAAGTAAATCAAAAAAGTATATTATCGCAATCACTACGTGTATTGTTTTTACCCTGACTTTAATTTCTGTTGTTTCAGGTAGACCTTTCCGATTGGGTAGACTCCCGGATAAGGGTGAAAGTTTTGGATGCGGCACATGTCATGAAAATCCCAAAGGCGGCGGAAAACGTAATGATTTTGGTGAAGACTGGCGCAATATTGCCATGAAATCCGGGGATAGGTACGTTGACGAACTGGCCAAGCTGGATTCCGATAAAGACGGGTACACCAATGACAAGGAATTTGCTGCTAACACTCATCCCGGTGACCCAAAATCCAAACCCGAAGGTATTAATGATCCCATAGCTGAAGTTATTGCAAAAGGTAAAGCCCTATTCAACGATACCAAACTGGGAACAACTGGAACAAGCTGTAATAGCTGTCATCCCAACGGTGAAACCACCGGTGGACAGATGATGGATATGAAAATACCCACCCTAAAAGGTGCAGCGGCTACATTCCCCAAGTTCAAAGAATCGGCAAAACGCGTTATTACTTTGTCCATGATGAATAACATGTGTATATCAATGATTATGGAAGGAAAATCCCTAAAGCTGGACAGCGAAGAGATGGTTGCTCTTACAACTTATGTTACATCTCTGAGCAACAATGAGAAAATTAAAGTTGGTGATGGGAAATGAAGCGGTCAGTTCTGCTGATTATAATGGGTTTATTTATAATATTTCCTTTGATCTTCTGGGTTCAAGACATGATCCCCCGGCTTTATGAACCTTATTATATTTCCATAATGACAGAAGCAGCGCGAATGTTGGCTTTGGTTGGGTTCATATTTCTGCTTTTTCAATATATTATGAGTTCCAGATTGAGGTTTATAGAGCGGGGAATGGGGATGGATAAGCTTCTTGCGTTACACCGTAAAACCGGTATAATAGGACTTATATTGATCCTTATACACCCGGCCTTGCTTTACGTTGGTCCTTTTATACAAGGTTACATACCGGGTTTTCCACCCTGGAAAATCGTGGGTATAGTTGCTCTTTCTATAATGATTGTCACCGCCGGAGCGGCTATTTTATACAGCAGGATCAGCATAAAATATGAAACATGGAAAAATATACACAGGGTTGGCTATGTAATATTCCCTTTGGTTTTTTTGCACAGCTTTTTTCTGGGTACTGATTTTCAGTATGGTTGGACTCCCTTGAAGATATACTGGCTGGCGCTGGCGGGTATTTATCTAACTGTGCCAATATACAGGATATTTAACAGGATAAGGGTGGTAAGAAACCCCTACAAAGTTTCCGATGTAGTTCAGGAAAGCCATGATACATGGAGTCTCTACTTTGATGGCGATAAACCCAACTACAAACCCGGGCAATTTATGATTATCAATCTAATAAGGAACGGCAAGACTTCGGAATCCCATCCTTTTACTATTTCAGCAAGTCCCACAATGGATCGGCTTTCCATTAGCGTTAAATCTGTGGGTGATTTTACCTCCACAATAAAAGACACAGAAGTGTCAGATAAAGCCTATATAGATGCACCTTACGGCGTTTTTAGCTTTTTAAACCATGACGCGCAAAACCTGATTTTTATCGCCGGTGGTATAGGTATAACCCCTTTTATGAGCATGCTTAGGTATATTCATGAAAAAGGTATAGAGAGGCGTGTTACTCTAATTTGGGGAAATAAAACTGATCAGGATATTGTTTTCAGAGAAGAGTTACAGAAGATAGAATCAGAGATTTCATCTTTAAAAGTAGTTCATGTGATGTCGGAACAGGAAGATTGGCATGGAGAAAAAGGCTATGTTGATGCCGATATAATCCGAAAATATGTAGAAGATTTTCAGGATACTCAGTTCTTCCTGTGCGGTCCACCGCCTATGATGACATCGGTGGAAAATCATCTTCTGTCCCTCGGTGCGGAAAAGAGCAAAATCCATTATGAGGTCTTTGCTCTAAGATAATCATACACAAACCACTAATTCCGGAGGTAAAAAATGAAGTCTCTTATCGTATCCTTATCAGCCTTTATACTGGTTCTGGCCCTTTCTCTTGCAGTAGTACCCCAGTATGTAGTTGGTGAAGAAAAAATGACTATGCCTTTTGGTACTGAAGATGATGTGGAATTTGCTAAAAAGCTCTGGAAAGCCATGAAAGGTTATACCGATTGGCCTTTCAAGACCGATGTATATCTCGGTCAGTCACCTCATGGAGCTTATCTGAAAATGTTTTATGGTGTAGTCACCGTTAATGAAACACCATATCACATCATAATAAAAGATAACTACATGGGCAAAGATAAATCAGGTAATAAGCTTTCCATGGAAGACGTGGCAAAAGACCCTCAGAAATACCTTGCGGCAGTTACCATTATGCTCCAGCAAAAGAAAGGTTATGATCCTGACAACAACGACTGGTTCTGGGCCAAATACCTGGCTGACGGTTCTCTTGATAAGAACCCAAAAGGTATGGCCATGGCCGGTAGAGTCGCAAAAGGTATGGATGCTGGCTGTATAGCCTGCCATAAAGGCGCGAAAGACAGCGATTATCTGTTCTTCAACGACAAAATGTAACACAGTAATATTTATATGGGGCATATCATATATGCCCTATAGCAAAAAAATCGGTTCTTCTGGGTTTAGTGTGGTAAAGATAAGAAACTTTTTATGCTGTTTCCTGCGAAAGCAGGAATGACAAGCTAAGAGAATTTTCAATTATTACCACACTGAACCCGGAAGAACCAAAAAAATCTTATGAAATTATTAGGAATTTATGGAAGTCCTCGTAAAGGAGGAAATACCGATATACTTCTGGATAAGGCTTTAGAAGGTGCAAAAGCCGCCGGTGCTGAAGTGGAAGCTGTATATGCCCGAAAACTGGATATCTCCGGATGCAGGGAATGCGGCGGATGTGATAAAACCGGTAAATGTGTTGTCAAAGACCCTATGCAGGAAATATACCCGAAAATTCAGGCTGCGGATATAATAATTCTTGCTTCTCCCATATTCTTTTACGATATGAGCGCACAGGTCAAACTGCTGATTGACCGATGTCAGGCTATGTGGGCAAAGCGTATGCTGGAAAAGACAAAAGAAGAAAGAAAACACTACGACAGCGGTAAAGGCTATCTGATCGCCGTAGGGGCGACCAGAGGAAGCAATCTTTTTACCGGTGTTGAATTAACCGCAAAATACTTCTTTGATGCTCTGGATATGAGCTACGAAGGAGGACTTTTCTATCGAAGAGTTGATAAAAAAGGGGCCATACTGGAAAACAGTGATGCCCTGAAAGAAGCGTTTGAACTGGGTTCAGAGGCTGTAAAAAAATTCTCAGAACCCATAAAAACATAAGAAATAAAAATCAGGAGGAAAATTATGATAGGACAAAAAATGCAGGATGCTCTTAACGATCAGATTAATGCCGAACTCTTTTCGTATTATATCTATCTTTCCATGGCCACATGTTTCCATGCCGGTGGTTGGGAAGGTATGGCAAAGTGGATGGAGGCCCAGGCAAAAGAGGAAATGGGCCATGCCATGAAAATATATGGTCATATAGTTGAACGAGGCGGAAGGGTCATGTTAAAAGCTATTGAACAGCCTCAGTCTGATTGGGATTCGGCTCTGGATGCCTTCAAAGCCGCTTACGAGCATGAAAAATATATAACTGGAAGAATCAACGATCTGGTTGACCTGGCTGCTGAAGAAGACGACAAACCTGCGGGTATTATGCTCCAGTGGTTTGTTACCGAACAGGTGGAAGAAGAAGCCAGCGTATCTAAAATTGTCGAATGGTTGGAACGCATTGGTGATTCCGGCAACGGCATGATTATGCTGGACGTACAGTTAGGCAAGCGTGAATAGCTAAATTTGATTAACAATGACAGTTCTGGTTTAACCAGAACTGTCATTGTTTTTATAGGGGTAAATTTATAAAACATGAGCATAAAATTCAATGCTGATGAGATATATGAAATAGCAGAACGTATAGAAATCAACGGTGAAAAATTTTACACCCGGGCTGCTGAATTAACAAAAGATTCCGAAAGCCGTAAACTACTGGAGCTTCTGGCCAATATGGAAAAAAAACACAGGCAAATTTTTGCTGACATGCATGCAAAAGCAGTTCAACAAAATGAAACTCCTGTAGTAGATCCTAATTTTGACAGAGATAATTTAACAGCCTTATACCTAAACGCTATAGCTGATGGTCATATATTCAACACCAAAGAAGATCCATCCAAAAATTTTACCGGTAAAGAAACTATGGAGGATATTCTTCAGACTGCAATGACTGTGGAAAAAGATTCCGTTGCTTTTTATCTTGGAATGAAAGAAATGGTTCCCGAAAATCTCGGAAAGGAGGAAGTGGAACAGGTTATCAAAGAGGAGATGAGTCATATAGCTTATATTGCTCAAGCTATGAAATCAATTAAGCAATAATTATGGAGGAGAAGAAATTGCGAAAAATATGGAAAAATCGCATGGGATTGTTGTTGACATTTGCCCTCGTTGTTCTGTTTTTATTGTCAACCAACCAACTAACTTATGCCAGGTCTCTGTATAGAGGTGATTTTACAAAAATCAGCGAAAACGGTTTCGGCGATCCCGGCAACAGCTACGGATGGTCCAGCGCATGGTTTAAAGGTAAGCTCTATGTGGGGACAGAACGCTATGTGTTGGAAATGATGTCCCTTATGGGAATGCCTGCTCCAAACGTAGATGTGCCGGAATCTTTTGAAGAGCTAATATCACTGGACCTGGCCGGGGAAATTTGGGAGTATACACCCAATACAAAACAGTGGAGACTTGCATTTAAAACTACGCCAGAACCTGTTGTTATTGGGCCTCCTTTTGCAACTCCACCAACACAAGTCATGATCCCAAAGGATAATGGTTATCGGGCAATGCTGGTTCATGATGGAGCGCTCTATATTACGACTGTACCTGTAGGTTTTGGAATGTTATCCATGTATGGTCTTACTCCCCGAATACTCAAGACCACCGATGGCGTAAACTTCACACCTATGAATATTGTCTTTGACTGGGATGTAATGCCTAAACCTGCAGGTTTCATAAGCTCTTACAGGTCTCTGGTTCCGTTGAACGGCAAATTCTATACAGCACCAGCAGAAGGTGGCACACCTATAGTCTTTGAAGTCACTATAGAAGGTGATACGGCCACTTTCAGACCAGCAAGTTTTCCCGCTTTTGGCAACCCGGATAACACCGGTATATTTGACCTGGCAAAAATGAGAGGCTGTATATACGCCGGTACCATGAATTACAACGGTTATGAAGTCTACAGGTCTGACGTTAGTGGTGGTCGTCCATATAACTGGACAAGGATAATAGAAAACGGCGCTGGCGGCGGAGAGATGGCCGGTGCAGTGCTGAGTATGTATGAATTCAAAAACAAGATGTATGTAGGCACAGGTATGCCTATGCCAATTCCCGGAACTTATCCCAGCTTAATAAGAATATGGCCCAATGGCTACTGGCAGATAGTCTGCGGAGATAGAGTGGGCTGGAAATGGCCAATCAGCGGCATGAAGGGCGGCTTCGATAACATTTTTACAGGATATGTCTGGCGCATGATAGAGCATGATGGCTGGCTTTATGCCGGTACTTATGACGTAACCAGTTCATTCCTACCTTATATAGACTTTTCAGATATACCGGACTTTCCACCTATTCTTGGATCATTATTACAAGATTACACCATACCGTCCATTAGAGCCAACCAGGGTGGTTTTGACCTTTGGAAAAGCTGGAACGGCAGAAAGTGGTACCAGATTTCCCAGACAGGTTTTGGCAATCCATTAAACTATGGTGTTCGCTCCTTTACATCATCACCTGAAGGACTTTTCCTGTGTACCGCCAACGCCTTTACCCAGGGTGATACAGCCTATAACATGGGTTATGAAGGCGGAACAGAAGTGTGGCTGGGTAGACCATATTTCAGAATTTTACTGGAAAATCCGCCTGATCTGATTCCCACCAATGGTTCAAAAGCAGCTCCGACAGCACAAACCAAAACAACTCTGGAATTCGCTGCTCTGGAAAGCTATCCTAATCCTGCAAACCCGGAAGTTTGGATACCCTATCAGCTTCCCTATAACGCTGAAGTATCAATTGATATCCACAGTGTAAACGGCCAGTTGATAAAGACTATACAGTTGGGAAACCAGGAACCCGGCGTTTACATGACTAAAGACAAAGCTGCCTACTGGGACGGCACAAACCTGGCAGGAGAGCGAGTAACCAGCGGAATCTACTTCTATACTCTAAAAGCTGGCGAATTTGCCGCTACAAAGAAAATTACCATAGCAAAGTAGATTTTGCAAAATAAATATAGTTAAAAGGGGTGTGTAATACACACCCCTTTTAACTATAATTTTAATTTCATTGAATTATTCCGGGAGGGGAAAAGAAGTGGAATTATATCTAAATAAGCAAGGGAAGGGGTGATAATTAAATCTGGGGATGTATGATTAATTATTTATTAGGGCTTAGAGGGTATTATTTTTAAAGAAGATAAAGAGGGGTATATAAAAATGAAAAAGGTATCTTCAAAAAGTATTTTAAAAATTTTATTATTAACCTTATTATTTACCGTTATAACTTATTCTCAAGTTTATTCCCGATCCCTGTATTTTAGCGATTTTAAAAGGATTGCCGGCAATGGCATTGGCGATTCGGGGAATAGTTATGGTTGGTCGAGTGCATGGTTCAATGGTAAGTTTTATGTAGGAACTTGCAGGCACATATTTGAATTATCCGGAGCTATCAGCCAGGGTCAGTCTCCGGGAGGGAACAACAAGGTTATCATACCAGAGACTTTCCAGGAACTCCTGGCATTAGACCTGCGAGCTGAAGTATGGGAATATACACCATCAACCAAACAGTGGCGTCTGGCCTATAAGTCAGAAACTATAGACCTGGAAATTGGCCCACCATTTATAAATCCACCCGATAATCCCGAAGTGTTTGCTCTGCCATTGGATCATGGCTATCGGGATATGGTGGTTCATGATGGTGCGCTTTATATTGGTAACTCACCTCTGGGTTTTGGGGGTTTTACAGAAATCGGGCTGGCGGCGCGAATCCTCAGGACAACTGACGGAATTACCTTTACACCTATGGAAATTATATTTGATTGGGACGTAATCCCTGATCCTGGTGGATATATAAGCTCTTACAGGGCTTTGGTTTCCCATAACGGCAAATTATATACAGCATCTGCAGAAGGCGGTGTGCCGGTAATCTTTGAGGGTACTGTAGCAGGTGATACAATTACTTTCAGACCTGCCAGCGAGGTTGCTTTTGGTAATCTTGATAACGTTGGTATTTTTGATATGGCTGTTTTGAGAAATTACCTTTATGTGGGAACATTTAACTTTAACGGATATGAAGTCTGGAGAGCTAAAACCACCGGCGTTCGTCCTTATCAATGGGAACCTATTATAACAGGAGGCGCAGGTCGAGGACAGCAAATTCCTTTAGGTATGACTCTACAACCGTTCAAGGGAAAAATGTATGTGGGCGAAGGTAATCCCGCGCCGGGAACATATCCGGGTGTCACCAGGATATGGCCTAACGGCTACTGGCAGGTAGTTTGCGGCGACAAGGTAGATACAGACCAGGGAAGAAAATGGCCCATAAGCGGTAAAGAGGGCGGTTTTGGTAACCTGTTTGCCGGTTATGTATGGGCTATGGAAGAGCATGAAGGTTGGCTTTATGTCGCTGTTCTTGACTCAACCAGTGTATATCTACCTATGGATATAGCGGCTTTACAACAGCTTATAGATATAGGTGAATTGCCCCCGGTCATTATAGAGCTTTTAGAAAATTACCTGATGCCCTCTATATGGGCTAACCAGGGTGGTTTTGACCTGTGGAAAAGCTGGAACGGATGGAAATGGTATCAGGTAACACAAACAGGATTTGGCAATCCTCTGAATTACGGCGCTCGTACTATGGTTTCATCACCTGTAGGGCTTTTTATTACTACAGGTAATCCCTTTACACAGGGTGACCTGGAATTTGGTACAGATAGCGACGGTGGAACAGAAGTATGGCTGGGTAGGCCCTATTTCAGGATATTCATGGAAGACCCACCTGATCTGATTCCTGCCCATGGCTCAAAAGCAGCTCCGGCAGCGCAAACCAAAACAACCCTGGAATTCGCTGCTCTGGACAGCTACCCAAATCCAGCAAACCCGGAAGTTTGGATACCATATCAGCTACCCCAGGCTGGTGAAGTATCTATAGATATACACAGCGTAAACGGCCAGTTGATAAAGACCATAAAACTAGGAAGTCAGGAACCCGGCGTTTATGTAACAAAAGACAAAGCTGCACGTTGGGATGGCACAAACGAGACAGGAGAGCGTGTGGCAAGCGGCGTTTATTTCTATACCTTGAAAGCTGGCGAATTTGCCGCCACAAAAAAGATCACCATAGCAAAATAAAGAATATAGGGCACGCCAGCGCGTGCCCTATAATTATAAATATAGCAAATATAAACACAAATCAACAGGACTTATTCTTCATCTTATCGGCATATAAGGGTGACATATCCCTTAGCCTTTTAATTATAGGAGGTAATTCCTGCAGTATGTAATCCACATGTTCCTCAGTGTTGGATCTACCCAGTGAAAATCTTATAGCCCCCTGAGCAGCAGCTATTGGTAAACCCAGGGCTGATAATACATGGGATGGTTCCAGAGTTCCGGATGTGCATGCTGAACCCGTAGAAACTCCCACACCTTTCATATCAAGGCTTAGGATTATAGACTCACCTTCAAGATAGTCAAAAGAAATATTCATTGTGCCGGGTACCCGGTTTTCCGGATGACTATTTATAAACAAGTCATCAATCTGATCCAGCAAGCCGTTTTTAAGCTTTTCTGTTAATTTCCACAGGCGGCTTTGCTCTTCATCCATATCAGAATTGGCAACTTCCAGGGCTTTTGCAAAACCAACAATAGCTGGAACATTTTCAGTTCCACCCCTCAAATTCCTTTCATGATGTCCCCCCCGGATTAAAGGGTCTATCCGGGTTCCTCGCCGGATATAGAGTATACCAATGCCCTTTGGACCGTAAATTTTATGAGCTGAAAAGGTCATAAGGTCAACACCCAGCTCTTTGAGATTGATAGGCACTTTTCCTAACGTCTGGACTGCATCCGAATGTACCAACACACCTTTTTCTGCGGCGATTTTAACTATTTCTTCTATAGGTTCGATAGTACCATTTTCATTATTTGCATGCATTATGGTAATTAAAACAGTATCATCTTTTATGGAATCTCTGAGTTGATCAAGATTAATCACGCCATATTTATCTACATTCAGGTATGTAACCTCGTGGCCTTTATTTTCCAGATATTTACATGTGTTTAATACTGCATGATGTTCAATGGATGAGGTTATAATATGCTTGCCTTTTTTAACATTTTTAGATACAGCACCCAGTATGGCCATATTATCCGATTCAGTTCCTCCACTGGTGAATATGATTTCCCTGGGCTGGGCACCAATAAAATCAGCAATTTTTTCCCTGGCTTCCTCCATATCAGCTCTTGCCTCTCGTCCAAAAGTATGAACACTTGAGGCATTTCCGAATTTTTCATTGTAATAAGGTAAAATAGTAGCAAGAACTTCCGGGTGAACAGGAGTTGTAGCGTTATGATCCATATAAATTCTTTCCATATTCATCTCCTATAAATACTAAAGACCGGAAACCTGATCAGGAATCCGGTCTTTATTTCATTTTTTAGTTCAGTATAATTAGCCTTCGATTGCATACCCCAATTCTTTAGCCTGTTCATAAAGGCTAATTCTTAATAATTTTCGTCCTCGATGCAATCTTGACATAACAGTTCCTATTGGACGACCAAGCTCTTTGGCCGTTTCCTTATATGAATATCCGTAGACATCAGACAGCATTATAACTTTTTGGAATTCTTCCGGTAAAGCTTCTATTGAGCGCATAAGCTCATCACCAAAGGTGCTATATAACACTTCCTCCTCCGGATTATGAGAGCTTGTTGGTTCCTCTTCGGATAATCTAAGCCGATCAAAATCTATGTGTTCAGGAGTTTTTGATCTTTTTTTAAAATTATTTATATATGTATTTTTAAGTATTCTAAATAACCAGGCTTTAATCGAAGTGCCCGGTTCAAATCTATCAAAAAAACGATAAGCTCTTAAATATGTATCCTGAACCAGATCCTCAGCTTCAGATTTATCTTTAGACATTCGCAAGGCTGCGCTATATATAGCTCCCATATGCTCTAAAGCTGTATCTTCAAATTCCTTTCTAAGTTTCTCCATTTACATTAACATTTCCCTTCGTAATAATATTTCATGATAATCCTATAATCATTTCTGTTAAATAGCAACTACATCTTCTGCAAAGAACAAATGTGTTTAGATGACAACAATTGACAATGCAGAACAATTGATTAGAATACCTAAATATTTAACCTTATTATACATATTTAGCCATTCTATGTCAATAAACAAAAAGCCCTTTTATGTATTAAATTAAAATGTCATTTGAGCCACTAAGGCTGATATACTGATACCGGTTTATTTATTCTAGCTGATTCATTAGCCGCCAGGGTAATAGCTGCTGTTTTAAGACCATTTTCGTAGTTATCAATTACAAGGGATCTGTCACCGATAATTATAGCTTCAATAAATGATTGATCAAGGTCCAATACTGGTTCATCACTTACCACAATATCAGCAGCACCATCAGGTATAACCTTTAAATCGTTTCTGCCCGGTTGTATTCTCATGTGGCCTTCAACGAT
Organism: Candidatus Poribacteria bacterium; assembly: GCA_014730235.1. Classification (GTDB taxonomy): domain Bacteria; phylum Poribacteria; class DTPJ01; order DTPJ01; family WJIO01; genus WJIO01. The sequence continues at coordinate 5,087 of WJIO01000421.1, read as the reverse complement.
AATATCCATTCTTCCCCATCCCCCGCCGTTTATCATGGTGCATGTAGTAGTAATATAACCAATTGCGCCGCTTTTGAAATACAGGGTAACTATTTCGCAATCGGGAACTGTATGATTTGGTAGTTCCTTGTTGATTCGGAGAGCATCTCTTTTGTATACTTCCACCACATCACCAGCGTAATATCTCATGGTGTTTAGCTGGTGTGTAGCCTGTTCGTGAAGCATACCACCGGAGCGATCCATTACGCGCCACCAGTGATTTTCATCACCAGGTACTCCACCCCAGCGCTCTGATACGATCATACCTATTGTTTTACCATCCAGGAATTTTTTAACAGCTAAATCTACGTTATTATAACCTGCAAGGTAACCTACACTGGTAATAACTCCGGCTTTTTTTATGGCTTCATTGGCTTTAATTGCATCTTCAAGATAAAGGTTGACAGGCTTTTCCACAAGCATATGCAAACCTTTTTCTGCGCATTGAACCTCTATATCACCATGGGAATCGGGAGGAACACAGATAAACGCAATATCCAGATCTTCGTCCAGCATTTTCTTATAATCCGTATATACATTTCCACCGTATTCCTGAGCCCTGGCTCTGGCTGCATCTTCACTGACATCACAGAGTGCCTTGATTTCAACTTTATCTTTCATGGCCTTCATTGCATTGAGGTGTTTTGCCGATATACCACCTGTACCGATAAATCCTGCTTTAAGAGTCATGATTATTCCCTTCTATTATTTTAACATTAGAAATAACCGTTAAAAAATGAATATCACCTGGTTGTCATTCCTGCGAAAGCAGGAATGACAGCATAAAGAAGTTTCTTATATTTACCACACTGAACCCGAAAGAATCTCATTTTTTAACGGTTACTAAAATAAAAACCGCCAGTTCATTTTAACTCAGAACTGACGGTTAATCAAGACTATATATTGAAATAAGATTTATTTAATGCTGCCCCAGGTAACAGCAAGACTGCTTTCCGGAGAAACAGGAGCTGCGCTGGGTGGACCGCCGGCCATAACTTCAGCGATCTCATCAACGGTAAGGGCCCGCTTGTATATGCACAGGTCATCCATAAGACCGGTGAATGGTCTGGCATCATCAATATTTTTACCTACTCTTGCACCCATACCCCAATCACTGACAATCTGAGCGTTAGGTATACGGGCATCTTCTGTGCCAGCTTCCACACCATTTACATAAAGGGTGGCCATGCTATCAGTGGAACTGTATACTCCACCGAAGTGAACCCATTCACCCGGAGTCCATGAACCGGCGCGGATGTCAAATATGGTGTTACCACCAGCGGCGCGAAGCAACCAACGGAAACCTCCATCACTACGAAGTTCAGGATGGATTACCCATGTTTCGTCATTGGCTCTGGCGTTGAATATTGCGTGGTGTCCACCAGTATCTTCAACTTTGGCCCAAGCGCATAAAGTCATAGCTTCAACAGGAATATCAGAGGCAGGGAAATTTGCCCCCTCAAGGTCAATATAACCTTCATCCGCGAAACTGGCTGCACCACCACGGTTGCCATCAGCATCCATAACGACTGAACCCATAATCATTCCGTCATTACCTTTGCCGGATTCATCAGGTACAACGTCACCAAAATTGTCAAATGAGAAATAGAGAACCAGGTCTGGATCGGCTGATACACTAGCAACCATGACCAGAGCAATAATTGAGGCTAAAATTGTATACTTCATTATTTTTCTCCCTCCAAGAAATGTTAATTATTTTAGTTGAAATTAGAAAATCTGGTTATTGAAGCTCAAGATATACACAATAAATTAAGTTATTCATACGGTAACATAAAACTAAAAGCTCTTAATCTTTCCCCATGTGGTAGAAAGACTTTCAGCAGGATTAACAGCCATGAAGTCCTCAAGGCCATTATTCATAATTGCGGTAATTTCATCCAGTGTCAAAGCTCGTTTCCACAGGGAAATCTCATCCATAACACCGGTGAATGGTCTGTTATTATCAATATTATATCCAATACGTGCTCCCTGGGCCCAGTCTGGGGAAATATCAGCACCACCAGCCATTTCGCCTTCTTTCTGACCATTTATGTATAGAATACCATTATCACCGTCATATACCCCTGCATAATGTTGCCATTCATCCCAGACTACCGTACCTAACTTCATGTCAAAGATAGTGTTACCACCAGCAGCACGAAGCAGCCATCTAAATTGACCGGAACTTTTGGCTTCGGGATGTATAAGCCACGTGGAATCACCAGATCTGGCGTTAAATATAGCATGATCACCACCGGTATTTTCCGGTTTAATCCAGGCCATCAGAGTCATCTCTTCCACAGGTATATCTTCCAGCGGAAAGTTAGCACCATCAAGATCAATAAAACTGGTCTGCTCAAATTCAGCGGCGTTTCCTATTTTTCCGCCACCATCAACGATCTTTATATTGCCGTTGATGGTTCCATTGTGACCCTTGCCCGATTTATCCAGAGCTGTATCACCATCAAATGCCTCAAATGGGAAATAAAAAGTAAGGTCAGGATCATCAAAAGCATAAAGGCAACTAATAAAAATAAACATAAACAGACCAACCATCAGTATGGTTTTTCTCAATTTTAATACCTCCTTTGGAAATAAAGTATTTTGATTTTTTTGGGTTTGGTGTGGTAATAATTAAAAAAGATATTATCTGTTTTAATTAGACAATGTTTTTTACATTTCCACACTCAAGTCGGAATAGCAAATATTTTATTCAGAAAATAAGGGGAAAACAGATTTCTATATATTTTTGTTTTTGGGTATTATGTTCTTAATTTATTAAGAGGATATTTATTTCATCGAAGTCGCCGAAGAATCCATCTAAATCAATAATAACACAAAGAATTTAGGCTGTCAAATTCTTTTTGTGTTATTTTTCTTCATTATCTTCAAATTTTGCCTGTCTCATTCCCCGGGCCCAGCCTATCAGCAGTTTATGAGCATGTCGAATAAGGGCCATCAACGCCCCGTGTTTTTTTGAATCAAGACCGCATATATTGCTTAATATGTAGTTAACACCATGTCTTTCCAGTTCCTCGGCAAAAACTTTATCATTTTCGTACATTTCGCCATTTTGATCAACCGCCCGGAAGAAAAATGCCGCAGCTACACCCATAGCTGTATATTTAGGCATTATGTTGTTTTTTATGCCTAACCTTGCCGCTCCTATAAGACGTTCATTGAAACCAATTTTACGGGGTACATCACGACCTACGCGGTAGATCGTATCACCCAGATGGATATTACCAAATCTGCATATTAAATCGTTTATGTGTTCTCGCTGGCTGTCTTCGTCAAATTCAAAGGGATATTCCCTTATTAATGCTCTTCCTGATTCCCACATAGCCGCTTCAGTAATATGCCTTACAAATTCATTTTCAATGGCTGTGGATATGTAAATATTATCAGGATCAACCAGATAACCCAGATAGGCAGTAATGGCATGACCAAGATTGTGTATGAAGAGTTTTCGATCAACATAGGCATCAAAATTGGATTTCACAATTAAACCTTCTATGTCGGGAATCTCACCAATAAAACCATCTTTGGCTGCATAAAGCAAATTATAGGCCTCCGACCAGACCAACAAAGGATCTTTCTCGCTTATCTCCTTGGGCATAATGGGAACCATTTTACCAATGGTAGTTTCAACCAGACCGACTCTTTCCTGGAAAGGAAAACCTTCCGGGAGATATTGTGTCAGGCTTTCCCTTACAATTTTAGACATATGGCGTAAATTTTCACATATGATAATGTTGATAGGCTCTTTACGTTCTTTTATGCCTTTAGCTATAACTTCGTATATATATTTGAGGGCGTTTGTTCCCACCGCTGTTGCCATCATATCGGCTGTAGCTATTTCATTAACAACAGCTTCAATATCATTACCATTGACTCCCCGGACATTTTCAACCCATATATCCTGGGGAACCTCATCTTTTACCTGAATAAGGTATTTCCTCTCCCTATTCAGCGCGTCTATTATTTTTTCATCAACATCAATAAAGACAACCTCATAACCGGCTTTTGAAAACAATTGACCGACTAGAGAGCGACCTATATTACCAGCTCCGTATTGTATAAATTTTTTAGACATTATTATTCCAACCTGTTTTTATTGTGACTTTATGTAACCGTTAATATATTAATGTAATCGTTAAAAAATGGAAAATGTATTTAGAAAATACCTTTATAATGATGGTAAATTACAAAATTTGTCATTCCTGCAAAAGCAGGAATGACAGCATAAGGAAGTTCCTTATATTTACCACACTAAACCCGGAAGAACTATATAATTTAATTGTTAAATCGTTAAATAAAAAGATAAATCAGATTATTCTTTCCAGTTAAAAACAACCCCCAGAAGGTTAGAGGGTTTATCCCTCATTATGGAGTATATTTCCGGTGCTTCTTCTATGCTGACTTTATGTGATATAAGTGGTTCAAGTCTAATTATACCTAACATGAGAAAGTGCATTATAACTCTTAAATCATCCAGGCTGAAATGACATGAAACTTCAATGGATGCCTCGGTACCATGCAGCATTCCCCAATGGAAGGTAGTTTCACTCCTAACGGCTACAGCACCAATAACCCCTTTATGGGCTAAAAGACCATATTCCATAATGTCAGAAAACAAGGATTTTGCCCCGCAGGCATCAACGATGTAATCATACGGCCCACCAGCTTTAAGTAAATCATAACCGGGAGGTTCGGATATATTTATACATACATGTGCCCCTAGTTCCTTCGCCACATTTAAACGCTGCTGATTCAGATCTGATACTGTGACATGAGCTCCAAAAGCTCTGGCTGACTGGGCCGCGGATTGCCCTATAGGGCCTAAACCTGCGATCATAATTTTCTGAGCAGGTCTAACATCAATTCTCCTTATATGCCTCATGCCAACGCCTGTAACACCCAGCAAGGCACAACTTTCCAGGTCGACTTCATTAGGTAATTTGAAGCAAAGGTGAGATTGTATGTATGAATTAGGATCACCTGATCCTACCTCCACTATATTCCACTCACGATGCCCCACATAATGT
>WJIO01000420.1 GCA_014730235.1 Candidatus Poribacteria bacterium | reverse complement strand
GTCTGTTTTAGCTGTATCTATATCATCCGGTACATTCTGCCCGTTAGTAAAGTAAGATATAGGCTTACCGGCTTTTGTGCCGACGTTCAGCAGAGAGCCAAATGTTGATGTCTCGTCTATCTTGGTAAATATAATTTGTTGAACATAAGCGGGGGCAAAATTTTCCAACACCTTGTCAATATCGCCTTCTTTCATGGATGCTGCAATCAGCAGATGAGTATCAGCCGGCTGAGCAGCTTCGAGGAAGTCCTGCAAAACATGCAGGGATTCTTCATCAAACTGACTCCTTCCCGGTGTATCCACGAGTATCAGATCCATATGACTAAATTCACCTATACAGGTTCTCAATTCATCAGGAGTTAAAGCAGTTCTAAGGGGTATAGACATAATCTGGGCGTATGTTTTTAGCTGTTCAATGGCAGCGATCCTGTATGCGTCTATAGTAATAAGTCCGACACTCTTTTCCCGGTAAAAGTGATAATGGGCCGCCAGCTTGGCCAATGTTGTAGTTTTTCCTACACCTGTGGGACCGATCATTATGCTTGCCTTTTTTGTTCCGTCCAAACCACCAGACATACTGAGCTTATTATTTATAAAGCGGGAAAGACACTCCTTGTATGAAGTCGCTCCTGCAAAACCATTGGCTGAAGTATTAAGCATGGACATTATCTCAAAAGTAATATCAGCATTTACACAGTGCCTGTTACAACACTTTTCCAGTTTTTGCAGTAATATGCTACCGCTGTTTCTATTTGCTTTTTTATTATTTACGTTCTGAATTTTTTCCTGGAAATCTTTGCTGGAGATACCCTGTTGTTTTTTATAGATATTAACATTTGACTTTTCAGGTGAATCGCTTGAATTTAGTTTATGTGTGTTATAGACATTATTTATATTTTCCATTTCATCATCATTATCAACGGCAGCAATGATCTCGATGTTTTCAGGAATGTCGTGTGCGGATGCCTTTTCCAGTTGTCTCACATGGATAACTTTGGCATCAGAACCAAGATCCGCCTTTGCCTTTTCTATAGCTGATTTCAGACTATTTGCTCTATACCTGTTGATTATCATGATTAGCTTCCTTATGAATTATTTTCATTCAACTGCAATTTAACCACACCGACCTGCTGTATTTCAGTATTGGCCGGTATTTCATTATAAGCCAGGACTGTCAACGCAGGTAAATACTGTTCCGTCATTCTTTTAAATTGAACCCTTACGGGAGATGAACAAAGGACAATAGGCTGACCGTCAATGTTTGATCTACTTATGGCTGTAGCTGTGGCGTTAATAATACCTCTTACAGTATTGGGATCAAGCCTCAGGGCTGCGCTTGCGTAATCCGTAGCATTATCAACTGCCAGGGCATCGGTAATAGTCTCCTCAACCACAGGATCAAGAGTTAATACCTTTAGAACCCCATCGTTATCCAATAGAGGTTTTACAAGACTTCGTGAAAGGACCTGACGGACATACTCAGTAAGGACATCAGCATCCTTAATTTCTTCACCTACATCGGCAAGACACTCCATTATCAACACCATGTCCCTTATAGATACATGCTCTCTCAGTAGATTTTTCAAAACCTTGTGCAGTGTTGACATGGAAATTATATTGGGAATAACTTCATCAACCACAGCCGGATGGCTTTCTTTGAGTTTATCCAGCATACTTTTTAACTCCTGACGTCCAAATAATTCATGGGCGTGGCGTTTTATAATTTCTGTCAGGTGTGTGGCCAGTATAGTCTCCGAGTCCACAACGGTATAACCAGAGATCTCTGCCGTATCCTTTAGCTCTTCGCTTATCCATTTAGCCGAAAGCCCAAATACAGGCTCCTGGGTTTCTATTCCCTCAATATCTTCAACGGCAGTACCCGGATTCATAGCCATATAATATCCCATTAATATTTCACCATCGGCTACCTTTACCCCCCGTATCAGGATATCGTATTCACCGGATTTAAGTTGTATATTGTCCCTGATCCTGATAGGCGGCGTAATAAAGCCCAGTTCCAGGGCACATTGACGTCTTATGAGTTTTATTCTTTCCAGAAGCTTGCCATTTTCGTCAGGATCAACCAGGGGGATGAGGGTATGACTAATTTCCAGTTCCATAGGATCGATTTCCATAAGCTGTTCAAGATTCTCTTCCGCTGGTTCTTCCTCTTCCTGTTCTTCTTCGGCTTCCGGTAGTTGATCCTGCTCAACAACTGGTCCATTGCGATTTACATAAGCCACAACTCCCGATATACCGGCCAACAGCAGAAATGGCATTTTCGGCAATCCCGGAACTAGTCCCATGATAAAAAGCATACCGGCTGCAATGGCAAAAGCCTTTGGCTGGGTAAAAAACTGGAAAGAAAGCTCTTTGCCAAAATTGGATTCAGAAGCAGCCCGACTGACTATCATACCTGAAGCTGTGGATATAATTAAAGCTGGTAATTGACTTACCAGACCATCACCAATAGTAAGTATTGCATAAACCCTTGCAGCCTGACCTATGCCCATTCCGTGAGATGTAACACCGATAATAAGCCCACCGATGATGTCAATAAACATAATAATAATTCCGGCAATAGCATCCCCTCGCACAAATTTACTCGCACCATCCATAGCACCATAAAAATCAGCTTCCCGAGAGATCATATGCCGGCGTTCCCGGGCTTCGGATTCGGTTATCAATCCAGCGTTGAGGTCAGCATCAATACTCATCTGTTTACCGGGCATAGCATCTAACGTAAAACGGGCAGCCACTTCTGCTATCCTGCCAGAACCTTTTGTTATAACTATAAATTGTATGACGACAATAATAAGAAATACCACAAATCCCACAACATAATTTCCACCTACTACGAAGTTTCCAAAGGATTTTATTACTTTACCTGCTGCTGCTTCGCCCTCGTTGCCATGAAGCAATATTAATCTTGTAGAGGAAACATTCATGGATAATCTCAGTAGAGTTGAAACTAAAAGCAAAGACGGAAATACCGAAAAATCCAACGGACGTAGTGCATAAAGCGATATTAGCAATATAGTCAATGCAAAAGTTATATTAAAACTAAGCATCAAATCCAGCAGCATAGGCGGCAGGGGGATCAGCATTATCAGAATGATAGCTACTACACCGGCAGCCAGGGCCACATCGCTGTTACGGATTATTCTGTTCAGTATTCCTTCTTTTTGTTGTGTTCCCATAATGTATTATCCGTTATCCCTCATGTTATAAATTCGGGATAGTATCTCAGCCACAGCTTGATATAGTATTGTAGGAATTTCCTGATCTAGTTTGAGCTTATACAGTTCTTGGGCCAAGGGTTTGTCTTCAATAATGGGGATGTTATGTTCTCTTGCTATTTCCTTCATTCGTTCTGCGATAAGCCGTTTTCCTTTGGCACAAACTCGAGGAGCCGAATCCTTTTCTATATCATATTTAAGAGCAACAGCCAGGTGAGTGGGGTTTGTTATAACAACATCGGCATCAGGTATTTCACTCATCATCCGGCTCATGGTCATTTCTCTCTGGATACTTCTGATCCTGGATTTTACCAATGGATCGCCTTCAGATTGTTTAAGTTCCTCTTTAACCTCCTGTTTTGTCATCTTTATACTCTGTTCGTATTCCCATCGTTGATATGCGTAGTCAACAAGGCCGAGACCAAACAAAAGAAAAGCCGCCCTTATGCCCATTTTAAACATTATCCTGGCTATCTGGGATATACCAATTTTCATTGGCATATCAGCCAATCCCATAATAGCATCCTTTTCACCCATCATGGTAATATAAAGCATATAACCTACAACTATGATCTTGAGCAACGACTGGGTAAAAGCTACAAGGGTTCTTTTGGAAAAAAGCCGGGTCATTCCTTTTATAGGATCAAGCCTTTCAAGCTTTGGCGTTAAAGCTTCCCCGCTTATCAGGAATCCCACCTGGACATAATTAATAAGCAAAGCCGATGCAATCATAATAAGACCATAAGGAGCCAGAACCAGGGCAAGATGCCCGGTGTTGGACATCATATGCCTGATTATGGAATTGCCCCCATCCCGGATTAAATACCGGGAGTCAAAAGACCAGTATCGGGTAATATCGGCCAGTTCGGATAAAATAGCTGGAAAGGCATACCTGACCACCACCAGTCCTATTAAAAACATAAAAGCGGAGGTTAAGTCCTGAGATTTGGCCACCTGTCCTTTTTTACGGGCTTCTTCTCTACGCCGGGGCGTAGCTGATTCCGTTCGTTCTTCCTTGTCTGTGGTTTCCGGCATTTCTATGTATTACCTATCAATATCCACATATTGTCACGCATGGATGTAAACATAAAG
>WJIO01000419.1 GCA_014730235.1 Candidatus Poribacteria bacterium | reverse complement strand
TAACAAAGTAAGGTGAGAGGTAACCTCTGTCAAACTGCATACCTTCCACAACGTCCAGGGTTGTGTCCATACTTTTCGCTTCTTCAACTGTAATAACGCCATCTTTTCCGACTTTTTCCATAGCGTCGGCGATAAGATCACCAATGGCATTGTCATTATTAGCAGCAATGCTGGCAACCTGGGCTATATTCTTTTTATCGGTTGTTGGTACGGATAGTTTTTCCAGTTCTTCTACGATTACAGCAACGGCCTTATCAATACCGCGTTTCAGACTCATAGGATTACGACCGGCTGTTACGTTTTTCAGACCTTCTCTGAATATAGCCTGAGTAAGTAAAGTAGCTGTAGTGGTTCCATCACCGGCGACATCGCTGGTTTTGGATGCAACTTCGCGAACCATCTGAGCGCCCATGTTTTCATATGGTTCTTCAAGCTCTATTTCTTTGGCAACGGTAACACCATCTTTAGTGATTGTAGGTGCGCCGAATTTTTTGTCAAGAACGACATTTCTACCCCTGGGGCCCATGGTCACTTTTACAGCGTTTGCAAGGGCATCCAGACCTTTTCTCATGGATGCGCGAGCTTCTTCCTGAAAAGCAATTTGCTTAGCAGCCATTTATAATTTTCCTCCTTCAATATCGAGAACTTTAATAATTTCAAATTTATGTTATTCAATTACAGCCAGAATATCATCTTCACGCATTATAAGATATTCTTCACCATCATATTTAACTTCGGTGCTGGAGTATTTACCATAAAGGACTTTGTCTCCAACTTTAACACCGACAGGTTTTGTTTCGCCGCTTTCCAGCACTTTACCTGGGCCAACAGCAATTATAGTACCTTCCTGAGGTTTCTCTTTTGCTGTATCCGGTATAATTATACCCCCAATTTTTTCCTCTTCCTGTTCCGACGGTTTAACTAGTATTCTGTCTCCTAGTGGTTTTATAGCCATCTAAGTATTCCTCCTTATCAACTATATAACAGACAAGAAAGTGTCAAGAAAATCCTGATTGTTTTACCAAAAAAACAAATAATTCCCACTAACACATTTCGCTGGGATTAAAATATCTCTCTAAGCGTTATTATGTTGCAAACAGTATGCCAGATTATGAATTATGGTCTAAACCATGTAAATACAACGCTTAAGGTGACACATCCGGTAATTTTTGATATGTTAAAATGCCAAAATGGCATTTTAGTTTACAAGGCTTTTGTTGTAAAAAACGGGGTAAAGCAGCTAATAATGGGGCTTTAGGAAGGAATAGACACACATGCCATTTTGACATGGTAATTCAACGCCATTTAAAACATTGTCAACTGCCCTTTGCCTTTTGGTATAAAAACAGCACATGGTATAATCATCTCCTGCATTGACACGCCGCCATGAGCATACCTGATACTGCGCCCGGATTCCTGTTCTTTTACTGATGTAATAAATCTACCGGGTCTGGCAAAACCATATTTCAAAATATTATTTACCAATGGCATCTTCACGTTTTCTGTGCTGAAGAATATAAAATCCGAACCTGTTATATCCCTTCTGTCTTCAAAGCTTTTCAAACCGATATACCGTCTGTGCGGTTCTGCTTCATCTCTGCCGGGACTTACAATTCCTTTACCTGAAAGCTCAACAAAGCCGTGATCCGAAAGTATAAATACCAGGGAATCAGAGCCAATTTTTTCCAGATAGGGCTGTATTGTGTTATTAAAATTTACTTCCACCTCTTCATACAGGGTTACCAGATTCTGAGTCATGTTATGAATTTTAAGGTCAATCAGGTTAAATATTATAGGCTTGGTCTGGGATGAGTCGTCTAAAAAACCCAGAACTCTATCCCGTTTTCCCGGTGATTCGCTGAAGGTATGAACTTTACCCACGTTTTCTGAATCCAGAGCCATACTTAGCAGTTCGCTTTCATCATCAGAATGAAAATCAACGGGAAAATCACCTGCAAATATAGCACTGCGAGCCCATTCAGTAGTGCTGGGCAATATGGATATAAGGGGTATAACCTTATCCAGGGCCAGCTTTCCCTTAAAAGTCTGGAGAATTTTCGGTTTAAGCAGCTCCCATTGATCCCATCGCATACCGTCAAAAACAATTATATACACTGACGATTCATCACTCTGGATATATTTATCATATAGAGGTTTGAATATTTCTGAGATAAAATCCGTTGTGAGTATGGGTCTTTCCTGCTGTGTATCTATATTCATTAACCACATGGAATAATATTTCTGTATAAGATCGGCAAAGCTTTCTCCGTAACTTCTCAAAATGTCATCAGCCTCGTCAATGATTTTCCGCATCAAGGATGACGACAGCAAATCACAGCGGAAATTCAGGGTTTCTATTCTGTCTCTGAGTAGTTCTATACGGGATAGATATTTAGGATATATTTCTCTTGTCCAGAGGTACAAGTTATCCCTCAGGCTTTCAGATCGCAGCCAGTTATTTTTCCTTATTTCATCTATCAGACCAAGAAACTCACACAAGTAGTTAAAGGCTTCAAAGGTATCCCTTAAACGCATATACGTGGTATCATCACCAAGAAATATATGTTTTTGATTTATGTTCTTGAGTATTTGCTCCAGTAATTGAGGCGTTATAGCTGCCGATATTGGTGATGAGACCATCATCCTGGCGATAGTTCTCAGGGAATCCTTCATTGGAACACAAAAAATATGTTCATTGGCGGCAAATTCAGCAGCTTTTACAATGCTGCCGCCGGTAAGCCCAAGCCAGTCTTTGAATATGCGCATACGTTCCTCATCCTGAACAAGCCATTCTTCAACCATCTTGATCTGTTCGATAACCCTTTCCGGGTCCCTTTCGATTAGTTGTTCGCAAATCTCCCTGGCCTTATCCAATGGTATATGACCGTAATTTTGCCATATCTCATGTCCCAGTATTCGTGGTAAAAACAGCTCGTAGTTGTCGTTGCGAAGCCCAAGGGAATAGGAAATCCACAACAGCTTTGTTAAGTCTTCGTCCTGACCAATCTTTGCCATAAGGGGCACAGCCTCATGGACCATCTGTTCCAGGGTTTTAACCAGTTCCGGATATTTTTTCCGCAGTTCAAATATTTGTTCGTCGCTTTCCAGCTTTCGTTGAATTCCTATGGCTTCTGTAGGCAGCAAGGTTCTGCACAGGTCAGTATTCAATAATGCAGAAAGGATCAGGCAATTACAATCCATGGGTGAAATCTGGTTGGGGAGTTTTTCTCTGAAGCTGCGAAGACGATCAAGATTTTCCCAGAAATCCTGACCTTTAAGCCGATTTACTTCCTCTGACCATTGGTAGCCTTTCTGGGAAAATTCCAGCAATGATTGAGGAGTTATCTGTATGCTGCTACTTCGGGCTATATAATCTGAAATAAACAGATTTTCATCTTCGTCTTTGATGGAGATAATACAAAAACGTCGTCCTCTGAGGTTATCCTTATACTGTTCAAGGACGTTTCTGATTTGCAGATCGCTTTCGTAATAGATAATATCAAAATTTCTATCAAGGATGCTGATACTTCCGCTAGTGGGCAGTAAGACCGATGGGTCCATAAGAAAAAGCAGACTGCGGGGAGAGGGTATTTTAAAGGCTATATATGATTGAAGTAAATCCAGATCCATAGATAGTATGCTTGTATTTATTTGCAGGTTGGCTGTATACAGCCAACCTGCAAATAATATTTTTGATCAATCAAAAAGCCCACTCTCGCCAATTGACTGACCGTGATGTATACGATTTATGGCCTCAGCAAAATCTGGCGCGACGGATATTACCTTGATCTTATCAATAAGTTTTTCTTTTGGTACATGTACGGTATTAGTTGTTATAACCTGTTCCAGAGGCATTTCTTCGATATATTTAACAGCATTACCGGCAAATAACCCATGGGTAAAAACAGCCCTTACGCTTCTAACCTTATGCTGTTCGGTCAGCTTTTTCACTATGGCTTTCATGGATGTCCCACTGCTGATCTCATCGTCGAACATTATGACATCTTTATCTTTTACATCTCCAACCACGTCGCCCTTAATATCTACTTCGGTATCTTTTAACCTGTGTTTATTGATTACAGCGTAATCAATACCCAGGTTTTCTGAGAAATTGCCCCGCCGCTTATCCTGGCCCAGATCAAACAGGGCCACAGTGTTTGACAGATCGATCTCACCGTTTTCTGCCATTTTCTTAATTTCTGCACAAATACGCTTGGTAGACTGAAGATGGTCGGTAGGAACGTTGAAGAATCCTCTTACCTGCTCAGAATGAAGGGTCATCAATAAAAAGCGGTTGGCCCCTGCGGTTATTAACACATCGGCAATGAGTCTTGCGGCTATGGAAATTCGGGGTTTATCCTTCTTATCTGAACGGGCGTAAGAATAATGTGGAATTACAGCGGTAATACGCCATGCTGATGCGCTGCGAAGGGCATCACACAAAAGCATCAACTCAACCAGGCTTTCGTTTGGTCTTGGATACAGAGATTGTACCACAAATACATCGGCTTCCCGAACGGTCTCCAGAAACTGCACAGATATATTTTCATTGGAAAACTTTGCTATATTGACTTTACCCAGTTCCACATCCTCTTTATGGTCTTCTCTTAATTCTTTACATATTTCTTCTGCCAATGGTTCATTAGTGGTACCAGAAAAAACCATCAGCCTTCTGAAATTTCCCATCTTCAGTTTCTCCTTATAAGTCTTGATGATAAAGTTTTTACGCTCCAAATTTTGCAATTCTTCCCGCATGTCCCAGGGCATTCAGCATAAT
>WJIO01000418.1 GCA_014730235.1 Candidatus Poribacteria bacterium | reverse complement strand
GGTTTGAGTATGGTTATAATTTGAAAATTTTCTCAGCTTGTCATTCCTGCTTCAAGCTTTTTGAAAAAGCTTGAGCAAAAAGGAATAAGAGTTTCGCAGGAATGACAGCATATAGAAGTTTCTTATTTTTAACACATTGAATCCGAAGGAACCAAACTTTATTTGTTACCCCGTTCTTCGCAATAACATAGGGACATAAATTTTATGCTTGATGAAATGTTTTCATTGACAATTATTGACACTTAATGTAGAATTTATATATTAACCGTAAAATTTATTATAAAATTTGGGGGTAGTATGTTTATGTCAGATGAAAAGTCTAAAAAAGAAATATATGGTGAACTTTTATGTCTGCACTACAAAAATGCTATTGAAATAGCTAACAGCCTTGTTGTAGGGCTTGATTCCCAGGGATATATTATTCTATTTAATAGTTTTGCTGAAAAAACAACCGGTTACAAAAGAGAAGAGGTCTTTGGTAAATCCTGGTTTGATCTTTTTATTCCAGAAGATGAAATTAACGAAATAAAGCAGGTATTTAAAGAAGTAAAAAATACCGAGCAACCATCAACAACAGAAAATAAGATTATTTCCAGAGATGGCAATGAACTTTTAATCGTATGGAGTAACAGTCAAATTAAAGATGAATCGGGTGAAATTACAGGAATTCTTAGTTATGGAATTGATGTAACTCAACAAAGAATGCTGGAAAGTCAGCTTTCCCGCTCTGAACGTATGTCAGCTTTGGGGCAACTTGTATCCGGTGTTGCTCATGAATTAAATAATCCTCTGACCGCAGTTATTGGATATACACAATTGCTTGTAGGGGTAGACTGTGACAGTGAAACCCGCCGTATGCTGAATATTATATACAGAGAAGCGGAAAGGTGTCATAAAATCGTGGATGGTCTTCTACAATTTGCCAGGGAATATGATCAGGTAAAAGAACCCACGCAGATTAACGATGTGATAGAAGCCACCCTGAATCTAAAGAGATACCAGCTACATGTAGATAATATCCAGTTGGAGCTGCATCTTTCAGGTGATATACCTGAAACTATGGCCGATCCTCATCAGTTACAGCAGGTCTTTGTGAATTTGATTAATAATGCTCATCAGGCTATGACAGATCATTCTGGTCGTGGCAAACTAACCATTCAGACTGAATTAATTGATGATAAAATTGTAGTCAAATTTATTGATACTGGGCCGGGTATTGTTAAAGATAATCTAAGCAGAATTTTTGATCCGTTTTTTACAACAAAAGAATCAGGAAAAGGCACCGGGCTGGGTTTGAGTATATGCCACAGCATAATAGAGGAGCATAACGGAAATATATATGCGGAAAGTGAAATCGGTAAAGGATCAACTTTTACCCTGGTATTGCCTGTTGTAACATCAGATGAAATTCCGGATAATGTTATAAATGATGCAAATATAGAGCAGATGCAGGATTCTGTTTTTGGTGGCAAAATATTGGTAGTAGATGATGAGCAAAAGATTCTCGAGCTTTTTAATGATATACTTACCATGATGAATTATGAAGTCGTAACAGCCAGAAATGCAATCCAAGCGATGGATAACCTTGATAATAATGAATATGATTTAATGATATGTGATATGAAGATGCCCGGTTTCAGTGGTGAAAAGCTGTATAATATAGTTAAATCAACAAAACCTGATCTTGCCGAACGCATAATATTTGTCACCGGTGATATAATTAATCCAGATACCCAGAAATTTCTCCGGGAGACAGGTAATCCATATATTGCCAAACCTTTTAGTGTTGATGAAATAAAAGACATTGTTTTTAAAAGCTTTTCTACCGAAAAAATATAGCCATACCTTATAATATTCCCTTTAAATCTTTCCTCTATACTTCTTTTCAGTAGTTTGTCATTAGAAAAACATTGAAATTATTACAGATAAATGATAGAATAAAATCAATATAAATTCGCTCAATAGTTGAAATTCATCTATGGAAGGAGAGCTATTAATGTCAGCGACAGGGCAAAGGTCAAGATCAAAATCCCAACAGCAAAAAAAGCAAAAACCGGCTCAACGTACTTTTGCTTATGAATATTATCTATTAAAACAGATGCGGGAAAAAACTAAGATGGTAATAAAACTGGTAAACGAAGAAGAACTTACCGGTTATATCACATGGTATGATCAATACGCTATAAAGCTGGAAAGAGAGCCGGAAGCACCTAATCTGGTTGTTCAGAAACAGGCTATACTCTATTATTATAAAGCATAATAGATTTCAATGATAACATGTAAAATTAAACATTTAAACAAAGCAATATTTCATATTGTATTTTTAAATTTTTCAATTATTTTACTACTTATTCTGTCTCCTTATATAACCTATGGTACGACCCATGAAATGTATTACTCTATGGGTCAAAAATATATGGATCAGAATAAATACGATCTTGCTGTTTTAGCTTTTAAACAGGCAACAGAAATGGCCCCGGATTGGCCAGAAGCACATAACGCGCTGGGAGAAGCTTATATCCAGCTATTAAAATTTGAAGAAGCTTTAGCTGAATTTGATAAAGCTCTGGAACTCAATCCCGATTATATTGATGCCAGCATAAATCGTCGTAGAGCTATGATGTCATTTGAACGTTATAAACCGATAGGTGCTTCCAGACTAAAGCGCTGGCAAAAAGGTGCAATTCTTGGGGGGATTACCATATCAATAGCCGTAGTTTTTGCTCTGATTATCTATTCTAGAAATTGAGTTATAAAAAGATAATCGTTAAAAAATGAAATATATGTGTTTCTTCCGGATTTAGTGTGGTTATAGTTGAAAATTCTCTCAGCTTGTCATTCCTTCGAAAGCAGGAATCCAGTCTTTATGCAGATCTACTGGATTCCTGCTTTCGAAGGAATGGCAGCATAAAAAAGTTTCTTATCTTTACCACACTGAACCCGGAAGAGCCAGATATGTTTACTATATAAGCTTTTTTCTATAGTCAATTATATAATTATAAAATTTGTCATTCCTGCTTTTGCAGGAATGACAATTAAGTGATATTTATTTTTTAACTATCTATATCATAATCATAAAACCACTCCTAATTATCCTACCATAACCTATCCATTTATGAAATATAAAATTTTACTTATGCTTGACATCAAACATTAAATTTGTTATATTTCATCATGGATAAAAGCTAAGAGGAAAAGGCTGTATTTTGACTTCAAAAATAAGGTGGTAAAATTGCGAATTAAAATATTTTTCTGTATATTACTCCTTATATTCACACCCATTTTCATCGCAAGTGCGGGATTAGATCTTTCGTTTTCCGATACAAATCCCCCTGTGCCTTTAACAGATGATGTTGTGCCTGTGGATGGAAATTTCACCATCAACGTAATTGCTACAGCACCGGTTGGCACTATCGCCGCAGTTGAATTTGACGTAACATGGACACCAAGTGAAAATGTTGAATATGTTTCTGTTTCTTCCGGTTCATTCCTACCTGGTGCAATTGTTATAGATAGCAACACCAATACACCTGGAAGTTATAAAATCGCCGTTGCTACCACTAGTGGGGCAAATGATTCCGAATCGGGAGTATTAGTAACCCTTACTTTTACAAAAAAATCCGGTGAAGGTACTGTAAGGTTTGGTTTTTCGGGTATATCAGCTCTGAATATGGATGAGCAGAATGTAACACCTGTATCATGGACTCCTAGCATTGATATTTCCCTGCCGGTGGACTTATCCTCCCTTTCGGTGGTTGTCACTGAAAGCGGTGTAGAAGTTCTCTGGCAGACTACCCACGAAATAGATAATATGGGCTTTAATGTGCTCCGCAGTAATTCCATCAATGAAGGTTACAGCAAAATAAACAAAGAGCTTATCCCCGGTCACGGAACTTCTCCGGAAGTGCATAATTACAGCTTTAACGACACAGATGTAAACCCCGGCCAGACCTACTACTATAGGCTGGAAAATATTGATTTTTCAGGAGATAAAAATCTCAGCAGGATTATAAGCGTGGAAATTACGGAAGATGCCCTTGATCCGCCATCAAAGAACGAACTGGGTCAAAATTACCCCAATCCATGCAACCCAGAAACGTGGATACCTTACGTTGTCTCAACAGAGGGTAATGTAATGGTGGATATATACAACGCCGCCGGTCAGTTGATAAGAAGACTGGATTTAGGACACAAATCTCCCGGTAGATATATATCCAGAAGCAATTCCGCATATTGGGACGGTAGAACCTCATCCGGCGAAGATGTACCCAGTGTTGTCTATTTTTATACCATGAAGATTGAAAACAGCTTTTTTGCTATAAAGAAGCTCGTTATGTTGAAGTAGGAGACCATAATTGAAATTATCTTTAACCTGTGCAGTATTTTTGATTATATTTTCGGCTTTAATAATTAATATAGCGCAGGCTGATGTAAGTTTATATATCTGCGCTCCTACTCCTGATTACTTCGTCAGTTTAAGCACCGGTCAGACTTTCAATGTGGAAATACTCGCAGAGGCTGACGCTCCGGGTGTCACCATGATGGCCTTCAGGCTTTCATGGACACCCGCAAATTCTGCAGAGTTCGTAAATCCCACCGATGCAAGTCCGTCATCTCTTTCTATTACAGGATTTTTCCCCCAAACAACACCGGATTCCAGCCGCGTTTCGGGAATTGCGCCAGATTGGACGACCCAATATTCTGATGGAGATTTTGGCCTTTCGCCGGAAATAACCGTTTTTACCGCACCGGCGGTAAACCATTCAGAAGCCGATTCCCTCATAAAAGCCACTTTCCGGAAAAACAGCAACACTTACCCGCAGTTTGATATTACTGATGCCTCTTCATATCAGTATTCAGGAGGCCCATCTTCTACTACAGTTACAGTTAATTACTACAACGATATGTTCAGCAAGCAACTGGAAAAGGCTGAAATATCCGGGAGAATGTTGTCTCAGGCGAATCAGGTTGTTGTTAATATCGCTGGTAATGATTTTCAGGCGGAAATAAACGGCAGCTACTGGTCTGCGGACATAAAAAACGCAACACCTGCTAATTCCCCTCAACCCCTGGAAATCAGATACTTTCAGGGAAATAACCTGCTGACCAGCTTTGTAGTTATGGATTTCATCAGGTCAACAGGCTGGTATCAATCCTCATCCCTATCAGGCCAGAAACCTGGAGACAGCGACGGTGATGGAAGCACCGGCATTTCTGATCTGCTGCGGCTGGGTAAATCCTACAATACTACTGCCGGCAGTTCCGGTTATGACTTCCGCTCGGACTACAACTCCGATGGGCTTATAAATCTCACCGACCTTCTGATACTCGGGCGCAATTATGGCCAATGATGCTTTAAAGATTACCTTTTCCATCCTTATAATCTTTGTCTCTAGCTGCTCAGAACAAAACACCAATCAAGACCAACTACAAAAACCTCAGATATTATGGGCAAATTCCACACCAGATCGGGATTCCATATTAATCCAATGGGAAGCAAATACCGAATCCGATATTGATTCATACAAAATCTATAGAAGCCAGTTAGCCGGGGAGGAAGATTTTAGACTCATTGCTGAAGTGCCTAACGCCGATGATCAATACGAAGACACAGAAATATCCCTCGGAGAAAAATACTACTATCGGGTTACGGCCTTGAATTATAATAGCATAGAAAGCGAACCGTCAGATATTGTATATTACACTTTATTAAGAAAACCAATCCTGTTGCGACCAATTGAAAATGCTGTAATCCCTCCAGACCATATTGTCTTTGAGTGGATGCCTGTTTCCGGAGCTTCTTCTTACCAAATCCATGTTTACAAATCTCGTGAAGACGGTTGGTGGGAAATCTGGCAAAGCAGCATGACCTACCCATACCAGCAGTTAAAGAGAGTTTTCAACGATGATTATCTTGCATTGGAAGAGCCACAGGATGATGGTAATTATCGATGGAATGTAACCTGTTCCGGTGGTAAATCAGCAGGCTCTCAGTCCCGATGGGGTCATTTTTCTGTGCAATCTTTGGGTAATTAAAATGCTTTTATATTATAGATCCGGGAGGGCGAAGCTCCCGCTGAGCCTTCTGATATGCGTATTATCTATAATCTTGCTGTGTCTGGAAATACAAGCAGATATCCCGGAAAAGATTAAGATCATAGTAAAAGAAGATGGTTTCTATTCCATCACCACTCAGCATCTGGAAAAAGTTGGGCTGGAAGTGGACAATCTGAATCCTGCAAAGTTCGGCATGATCTGCACCGGCGTTGATGTGCCCATATACATAGCAGGAGACCAGGACGGTAGATTTGATGAAGGGGATTATATTCTTTTCTATGGACAGGGTAAAAAGGACAACCAGTATACGTTTATAAACGTATACTGGTTGTCATGGGATGGTTCTTATCAATCCCGGATCGTTGAGGAAAAAGCCAGCTTGCTGGAAAACGATTATAAGCTTCCGGAGCGGGGCTTCAAAAAACGGGTGAAATTCCAGATTGACAATGGACGCTTTCAGCACTATACCCGGAACGATGAAACGGTATGGTACTGGATGCGTTTAAATACACCGGGCCTTTCCCAGATGAATTTTGAACTTGAAAAGGTATTTGAATCAGCTTCAATTGGTTCTGTGAAGATAGGAATTCATGATTATTCCACTTATAATCACAGTATGGAAGTTTACCTTAACGCGGGTTATAAGCTAGGGGAAGTTTCAGGGAAAGGTTTAGTTATCCTGGAAAATACGGAAGTTCCCAATTATGTCTTTAACAACGGCGCGAATACAATTGGTTTTTATTATTCCTCCCAGGTTTCCCATGCAAAGCCACAACAGGTTCTGCTAGACTGGATAGAAGTGGAATACTATAAAGAATACCGGGCATCAGGGGATTACCTGGATTTTAACAGCCCACAGGATTTGGGATTTTACCAGTTTGAAGTGGAAGGATTCTCAGTGCCCGATATAGAACTTTTTAAAATGTCGGGCAATAAGATTGTCAGCAGACTGACGGATTTTCATATAGAAAACACGACCCGGAATTATAACCTGATATTTCAGGATGAAATTACGCCGAATACCCGTTACATTGCCCTGGCCAGGAATAACATAAAAGAAGTATCAAAATTAGAGAAAGTGGTAATTTCTGATCTGCGTAATACACAAACAGGAGCGGATTATATTATAATTACCCACCAAGACTTTTACGAAAGTGCCCTCAAGTTATCTGAATTTCGATCATCCCTGGGGCTAAGAACTATGGTTGTGGATATAGAAGATATATATAATAATTTCAGTTATGGCATCTTTGATCCCCGGGCTATCCGGAAATTTGTAAAATACGCATATCATAACTGGCCAAAACCTGTACCCCGTTATCTTGTCCTGCTGGGAGATTCCAGTTGGTGGTATAAAAGAGATACAAGTTTTGTACCTTCGTATACATACAACACCAGAATAGGCGATCCGGGAAGCGAATGGGGGCCTTCAGCCAGCGATGATTATTATGTCACTGTGGCCGGTGATGATCCTGTGCCGGACATATACGTGGGACGCATACCTGCCAGCACAAAGGAAGAGGCGCAGATCGCTGTTAATAAGATAATCAGCTATGAGACAAATTCCCTGAATGATTCATGGCAGAACCATCTTTTATTTATATCTGGACGACAACCGGAAGAGCCTCAGCTTATCTTTCAGCAAAAGGCAGATGAATTTGTCCGCGGTTATGTAAACGATAGCTACAGGATATCCAGAATACAGACTGCCCCCGGTTCACCTTATCATGGCGATACCGAAGATTTGCTGACATACTTTAACCAGGGTTGCAGCCTGATTCGCTTTGCTGGACACGGCGGCGGTAGCGTATGGTCAGATGACGACCTTTTCAGCCTTGAAGATGTATCACTATTACAAAATATCGATAAGCTGCCCTTTGTTACAAGCTGGACGTGCTTTACTGCATGGTTCGATAACCCATATACCAGATGTCTGGCTGAGGAACTGCTGTTCCTGAAAAATGGCGGCGCTGTGGCCTTGTTTGGTGCTACCGGTTTAGGTCTGCTTTACGCTGATTTACAGATGGAGGAGGAAATATATAAAACCATATTTCAAAAGAACGAAAGGATATTAGGACGCATAGTTGCAGAAACTAAGGCATCTTTTATGACCAGATTCTCAGGCCGGGATGATTATATCGATCTGTCTGCCACATATGTCCTTATAGGTGATCCGGCCACAAGACTGGTGCTTCCTAAAAGTTCTACAGATCAACGACTGCCTGATCTTCAAATATCATCTTTAAAATTAAATCAGGAAGATGGTTGTAATATTTCAGCATCTATAAGTAATTACGGTTTATCGAATGTCAACAACGTTAGCTTTAAAATCTATAAAAACGACCCATTTATCCATAAAACCGAACTGTATTCTTACATCATAAATTCAATACCAAAGGATGGAAAAGTCAATCTCAATTTCAGCATATCCCTGGAAAATTCGGGAGAAGGCATATACGCATGGGTGGATCCACTTAATGAAATAATGGAAATTGATGAAACAAACAACATAATCCGGGCAATGGTAAATCAGGAAGAAATATTAATAACCCCAGAAAATGGTTCTAATGGATGGATTGAGAGTTCCGATTATACCTTCAGCTTTTCCATGCCACAGCATATTGTAACCTTCCCGACCTATGCTAATATTGAACCTGTGGCAATTAACAACGTTAATCAACCTGATATAGAACCAGCTATTGACCAAGCCTATAGGTTAAACTTATCAACAAATAATGATAATTTACAGGGAACTTTTGCGATAGATTTTCAATATGATGGTGAAGAACCGTATCCAGCCATATACAAAAGGCTGGAAAATACTGATATATGGATTATCTGCGATGATTATGCAAATGATAATTCAAAAATCACTGCCAATGTAAAAACTGCTGGTGTTTATGCTCTTATGTTTAATAACGATACTATCCCGCCGGTGGTAAATCTATCTGTGAAAAATCAGGGTTTTGCAATGGGAGATATGGTTTCTGCTGAACCGCAATTCTCCATACTGGCCCAAGATGATAATGGCATAAAATCCATTGTGATAAATCTTGATAACGCCCAGGCTTCTGACGAATATATATTCCAATCTATTTCATTTGGTGAAAAGGTTTTACCTGTTGAATATAATCCCAAACTAAATGATGGTAATCATACTGTTGAGATTTTAGTTACAGATACCAACGGCCTTTCATCCTCAAAGCGTCTGGATGTATTTGTAGTAACGGATTTCATGATACAGAATATAGCCAATAGACCTAACCCCTGTTCCAGAGAAACTCTCTTTACCTATGTATTGACCCAACCGGCTGATGAGATGTATATAAGGATATACACAGCATCAGGCAGAAAGATTAAAGAGCTATATGCCCCTGCTTCCGCTGGATATAATGAAATAAACTGGAATCTGAGGGATGAAAAGGGAAGGCTGATAGCAAACGGTGTTTATTTTTATAAGCTTGTGGCCAGGGGATATAGAAAAAGAATCCAGAAGATAGGAAAAATGGCTGTACTCAGATAAATATAGTGCAGGATTTTCTGGAAAATTAGTCGTTGACAATCAACACAATATCATGTATAATTGATCTGATAATGTGATTTAGGGTTACAAAACTCGGATTTTTCTTCAATAACTCCAGAGATGAGTTACTTTCCATAATATTCTTAAATCCCGCGTTTTAAATTTTTACCATTTAGTAGAATATAAAATAAATCAAAAAAATAAAATATATTTATTTGTAAATATGTCTATCTAAACATGAATCAGGATATTTAATATGATAAAGAGTATGACGGGCTTTGGCAGGGGGGAACTTGTTACGGCTTTCGGTCATTTTACTGTTGAAGTCAAATCTGTAAACAGCAAATCATGTAATATAATTACTAAGATACCCGACAGCCTGTCTTCTTTAGAAACTCAGGTGTTAAACTATGTAAAAAGCAGGATAAGCAGAGGTCAGGTAATAGTCTCTATTGCTATAGATAGGGAAGGTTTGACCACAAGTAAAAGGGTTGTGGTAGATCAGGAACTGGCAAAAGATTACTATGAGCAACTTCAAAAACTTAATGAAAATCTATCTCTTGGTAGTTCTATTACATTGAGCCTTATAACTTCCCTAATGGGTGTTGTGGAAGTGCAGGAACCGTTGGAAGATGCAGAAAAAATGTGGCCATCTGCAAAGCAAGTCCTTGAAATGGCTCTGGATGGATTGATAGAAACACGAACAATAGAGGGTTCTGTGATCAGAAAAGACATGCTGGAACGTCTGGAAATTATGAATCAGCTTACCGACCAGATAGACGCTTATGCACCTGAGGTTTTAAAAACATATCAGGATAAACTCAAAAAGAGAATTATAGAACTGATTCAGGGGCATTTAGAGCTTGATGATACAAGAATAGCTACAGAAGTTGCCATAATGGCCGAAAAAAGTGATATAACTGAAGAAATAACGAGACTTAGAAGTCATATCCAGCAAATATTTGATATACTTAATAATTCCGAAGAACCCATTGGGCGAAGACTGGATTTTGTCCTTCAGGAAATAAATCGGGAAGTGAATACTATTGCATCCAAATCCAACGACTCCCGAATTTCATCCGCATGTATAGATTTTAAGGATGTCAACGAAAAAATGAGAGAGCAGGCACAGAACATAGAGTAATTGGATTTCAGTATATGCTGGTAGTTATTACAGGGCCTTCAGGAGTAGGAAAAACAACAATAATAAAGAGATTTTTAAAACGGAATCCTGAGTTTAAATATTCAGTTTCCCTGACCACAAGATCGCCAAGATCCCGGGAGATAAACGGGATTGATTACTATTTTGTCTCTGAGGAAGATTTCCTTAAATTGATAGAAAGAGACGATTTTGCTGAGTGGTCTAAAGTCTATGGCAGGTATTATGGTAGATTGAAAAAAGACTTGGAGGGAACGACGGATTCCGGATATGTGATAGTTGGTATTGACGTTCAGGGGGCAAAAAAGCTAAAGGACAGGTATCCAAAAGGTTTGTTTGTGTTTCTTATGCCCAAATCCGAATCTGCTTTGGAGAATCAACTTCGAAGCCGGGGAACTGATGACCCGGAAGAGATAAAAAAACGACTTAATGAAGCTTTAATAGAACTAAAACAAGCCGATGATTTCGACTATAAATTAATAAACAATAAAATCAACCAAACTGTTAAGGAACTGGAATCAATAATAAAAGAACAGAAGCCCAAAAAACAATAACAGTATCACCATCCAACGAATGGAGATGATGATATGAATATCAAAAATGATACAACTTTGATTAACGAAGTGCTTGAAAAAATCCCAAATAAATACCTCGCTGTTATAGTTGCATCAAAAAGAGCAAGGGACATAAACGAAGGGCTATCATCAGCGGTTAAGACCGGCGCAAAAAAGCCAACCACTATGGCTTTAGAAGAGATCGCTTCGGGTATAATTACGCCTATGCCGGAAAAACCGAAATTGAAACAACCGGAACAGAAAGAAGAACTTATGATAACTTCGGAAAATTCCGAAGATAACGAAGAAGACGAAGAAAATGATGAATAGGAAAAACTGAAGCAGTGGCAATCTTAGAAGGGAAAAACATAATTCTGGGTGTAACCGGCAGCATCGCTGCTTATAAAGCTGTTGACCTGACAAGCCGACTGATAAAGTCAGGGGTGTCTGTCAACGTCGTAATGACCCGGAACGCCACTAAACTGGTAACTCCTGCCACATTTCGATATATCTCCAGGAATCGGGTTGCCGTTGACATGTTTGAAGAAAACATAGAATGGCAACCTGAGCACATATCCCTTGCCGACAAGGCCGATCTCCTTATAATAGCTCCTGCCACTGCCAATATTATAGCCAAACTTGCTCATGGAATCGCTGATGATATGCTTTCCACTGTGGTGTTAGCTGTAAGATGCCCTGTATTAATTGCTCCGGCCATGAACTGCCATATGTATAATAATCCCATATTTCAGGAAAATATGAATATACTGAAAGGTTATGGCCTTATTTTTATAGAGCCTGATTACGGTCTTTTAGCCTGTGGATATGAGGGAAAAGGAAGGTTGGCTGAACCGGAGAATATAGTCAAAGAGATCCAGAAAGTTTTCGCAAAAAAACAGGATTTTTCCGGTAAAACCATTCTCGTTACAGCAGGACCCACCAGGGAACCTTTGGATCCTGTCAGGTTTATAACAAACCGTTCAAGTGGAAAGATGGGTTATGCCTTTGCTGAAGCAGCGATCATGCGAGGGGCTGAGGTTATCTTAATAAGCGGTCCTACGGCTTTGACAAAACCGGCTAATGTAAAGCTTTTAAGCGTAGAATCTGCCCTTGAAATGTATAAAGCAGTAAAGGAAAATTCCCGAAAAGCCCATGCGATAATAATGACTGCTGCTGTATCGGATTATCGACCCAAAAATTACAGCCATCATAAGATTAAAAAACAAAGTAGCGATCTTTCCATAACTCTGGAACGCAATCCGGATATTCTAATGGAAATTGGCCATAACAAAAAACACGATCAAATACTGGTTGGCTTTTCTATGGAAACAGAGAATCTCCTGGAAAACGCAGTCCAAAAAATGAGAAACAAAAATACCGATCTTATGATAGCCAATGATGTTACACAATCAGGAGCAGGCTTTGGAACAGATACAAATATAGTATGGATATTAAGCAAAACCGGTGAACAAAAGAAATTACCTTTAATGTCAAAGTCCGATGTAGCTGATGCCATACTGGATGAGATTAAGATTTTAATGAATAATTCTTTCTAAAATTAAAACGAATTCCCCCCTATTTGATGTGTCACTCTACACCCAGGTAAAAAAAATACTCAATGAATCCGGATGCAGGCCAAGAAAGCGTTTTGGTCAGAATTTCCTTATAGACCGGAATATTCTGGATTATATTGCTAAATCAATAAATCCCCAACCTCAGGATACTGTCATTGAGATAGGTGCAGGTACCGGAATTCTTACATATGAATTGAGCGAATCCCCTGCAAATGTTATCGCCATAGAAATAGATGAAGGCTTGTTTGAGATTCTGATTTCCAGATTTGCTGATAAAGACAATGTGAATCTGATAAAAGATGATATACTTACCATAAACCTTTCTGATATTGTTGAGTTAAATTCAATATCCCATCAAAATCCCATAAAAGTTGTCGGAAACCTACCGTATTACATTACAACACCTATCTTGATGAAAATACTGGATGAATCATTCAGTTTGCCTATAAAAGAAATGCTGGTAATGGTTCAAAAAGAGGTAGGTGAAAGGATAGCCGCATCTCCGGGAACAAAAGAATACGGCGCGTTATCTGTAGCCATAGC
>WJIO01000417.1 GCA_014730235.1 Candidatus Poribacteria bacterium | reverse complement strand
ACTGCGCCCACTTACCAATTATCAGCCTAAAGAGATCCTGCCTGTTGGTCGAAAGCCTGTTATAAGTTATGTGATTGAGGAGATACGAAAAGCAGATGTTGAGAACATACTTATAGTAACTACAAAAGATAAACGTATTATGGAAGATTGTATAGAACAGGAAAAATCTTCAACAGGTGAATTTTTCTATGTAAAGCAGTTGCTAAGGGATGATATGCCCTATGGTCTTGGATACGCTATCGGATTGTCAGAAGCTTTTGTATCAAATGAGCCTTTTGTGGTGTGTTTGGGCGACTGTATTATTAAGACGGGAAATGATGATGATTTTTTGCTGAAAAGGATGATAGAAACCCATGAAAAATTTGAAGCGGCTGCTACTATAGCCTTTGAAAAAGTGCCACAGGGTAAAGTAAGTAAATATGGTGTTGCAAAGCCCTTAAAATATTTATCCGATGGAGTATTTCAGCTTGGGGATATAGTGGAGAAACCTGATATTGATAAAGCCCCAAGCAATATGGCTGTAGCTGCCAGATATGTTTTTGAACCGGATATATTTCCTCTTATCAGGAAGACTAAACCAGGGAAAGGCGGGGAAATACAGATAACTGATGCAATAAAAAATTTGATAGATGATAAACACCCTGTTTATGGTGTGGAATTTAATAAAGATGAAAAACGTTATGATATTGGTGACTTTGATGGATACTTCAGGGCTTTTTTTGATTGTTCCATAAATGATGAATCCTGCGGCGAAGATTTCAAAAAATACGTTCAGAAACGATTGTTGCAAAGCAATAACGACCAGAAGACAGGGGATTGAATTATGACAAGAAAAAGAATTTTAACTATTGCTATAACAACAGGAATATTCTTGGTGATCTTATTGATTGTAATAAGCACAGTTTCTGTAATTATTTCCACCAATCCCGAGATGTATCCCGGCGATAAACTGGCTATGGTGGAGATTACTGGTCCTATATATGGCTCTCAACATATTGTTGAATACCTTCATAAATACAGGGATGATCCGCTGATTAAAGGTATTATTCTGCGGATTAACTCGCCGGGTGGAGCTGTGGCTCCAGTGCAAGAGATCTATAAAGAGATAACCAAGATTAATAAGCATATCATAGCTTCCATGGGTTCCACAGCCGCATCCGGAGGATATTATATCGCCTCGGCTGCCGACCATATATTCGCCAATCCGGGTACTCTTACGGGAAGTATCGGGGTAATAATGCTGTTTTCCAAGTGGAAGGGCCTTATGGAGAAAATCGGCATTGATCAGAATGTGGTTAAAAGCGGTAAATATAAGGACTCCGGGTCAATGTACCGGGATTTGACTGAAGAGGAAAGGGAAATCTTTCAATCAATTGTTGATGACGTTCACCAGCAGTTTGTGACCGCTATACTGGAAGGAAGAGCAGAAAAAGAACTTACCAGGGAAGAGCTTGAAACTCTGGCCGATGGCAGAATATTTTCCGGCAGGCAGGCCCTGGAATATAAACTGGTTGATGAGCTTGGTGACCTGAGTGATGCCATAGATTATGCCGGCAAAATATCGGGTATAGAAGGTGAACCCAAAGTGGTAAAGGCAAAACCGAAATACTCCCTTATGGATTTTTTAATTAAAAGTGTTTTTGGTAAAAAGATTAGTGAGATTGCAGAAGATCATGCTGTGCTTCGATATGAAATGGTTTTTTAAGTAAATTTCAACATGTCACTAACCTAAGAGGTTTAATCGCTTAATTAATATTCTTTTAAGATTTCAAAGTTTTCAGTCACGCTAAAAATCCCCCTCACCCCCTTATTAAGGGGGGAAATGGGCTTCGCCCATTAAGGGAAAAGGTGTAGATAAATTTGCCCATTTCAAAGTCGTGCTGAAGGGTGTTTGTTCTTGATCCAATAGTAAAGATTTGGTAAAATATCCTATGTTGGATGTTTATAATTAGGCAGTGGGTGAAGTCAGATTTTAAATATTGTAGTTTAATAGAAGGAGAACAAAATGAGAAATGTTCTAATTATTTTAACTATGCTGCTGGCTGCAATTATAATGTCTGTTCCAGTCTATGCTGAAATAGATCCTGCGACTATAGTTGCGTTCTGGAACTTAGATGATGGAGCAGGAAAAACAGCCGAAGATACCTCCGGGAATGGATTAGATGCTGATTTCTTTGGCGATCCCAAGTGGATTGATGGGAAAGTGAATAAGGCCCTGTCGTTTAACGGCGTGGATGACTATATTGAAGCTTCTGAAATGCAAACGCCGGCAACAGGAACTTTCGCCTGTTGGTTCAGAAGAACCGGGGCAGGTTCTGGAGGTGTTCCCAGACTTCATACAAGTGGTGGCAATCCCTGGGCTTTTGAATATGGTGTTGGCAATGCCCATCAGCCAAATCAGCTTCAGTTCTACTTTGCATTTGCTGATGGCAGCACAGCCGGTTGGATACCGTTTTTTGAGCCAGAAGAGGGAGTCTGGTATCATACAGCCATATCATACGACGGTACATCGGTTACTGCCTATGTTGACGGCGAAGAGCTATATTCCGACGACCAATGGGCTGGCAAAGAGATCAATCAAACCATCTCAAGAATAGGCGGAGGAGCTCTTGGAGATGCCTTTGAGGGTGACATTGACGAGGCAATTTTGCTTGATGCTTCAGTTTCATTGGATGACGTTAAAAGCCTGATGGCCGGTACATGGGCTTCAGTAGAACCTTCAGAGAAGATTACTTCCACATGGGGTAGTATCAAGGAAAAATTTTAATACAAAGCAACTAAAAATCCTGCCTTTAAAAGCCTAAGTCATTTCAGCAAAGGCTGGAATACAGTTTTTTATTATTTCCTGCTAATTACTTTTCTTAATGGTTTGATCGCTAAATGGAATATGTTAAGAGTAAAATTTCCATTATGTAATTGTTAAAAAACAGATATAATTTAGTTGTCATT
>WJIO01000416.1 GCA_014730235.1 Candidatus Poribacteria bacterium | reverse complement strand
GCATAAGCACATCCAGCAAAACTACATCGGGTTTTATATCTTTAATACTTTCCAGGGCCTCTTCCCCGCTGGAAACGGTATTAACCTGAAATCCCTCATCCTCCAGAACACCTTTGACAGATGATCGGACTCCCGGTTCGTCATCAACAACAAGGATGTTTACATCATCCATTAATCTATGCTCCTTCCAATACAGGTATTATAACAGTAAATACTGTACATTTTCCCTTTTCACTCTCAACAGTAATATCTCCGTTATGGTCGTCGATTATCTTTTTAACAATGGCAAGTCCTAAACCAGTTCCACCTTTTTTTGTAGAGAAATGCGGGGTAAAGAGTTTTTCCATAGCATCCGCCGACATACCGGATCCCGTATCGGATACAGTAACCATTATATTACCTGAGTCTTCATGTATACCTGTCTTTATTTTAAGCTTTCCACCAGTTTTCTCCATAGCTTCTACAGCGTTTTTTATTATGTTAAAAAAAGCCCTTTCCATTTGCTCCTGATCAATACTGGTTAAGGGAATTTCCCTGCCATAGTCTGTAATTATTTCAATATTTTCAGGAAAATTACCATATAAATTTAACGCATCCTGCACAACAGAGTTCACATCCCCTGTAACAGGATCGATCTGGGGCATACGGGCCAGTCGTGAAAATTCATCCAACAGTTTCCTCAGTCTATCCACTTCCCTGAGGATAGTTGACGAACATTCTTCTAGTACTTCCTCATAACCTTCCCTTCGGGATTGATAACGTCTTTTGAGTCTTTCGGTACAGAGTTGAATAGGAGTCAATGGATTCTTTATTTCATGAGCAAGCTTCTGGGCCACCTCCTGCCATGCAGCAGCCTTTTCAGCCCTTTTCAATTCCTCCGCGTTTGTTTTTAATTTGCCTGTCATGTAGTTAAAAGAATCAGCCAGAATCCCCATTTCATCCCTGGCATCTACTTTTACATGATAATTAAGATTTCCCTTAGCAAGCTCTTGAGTGCCATCCACCAGCTTTTGTATGGGATTTGTTATCTCCTTAGCCACAAGGGAACTGATCCATATTGAAATAATAAACACAAGAACGGCCACAAGTATAAGTATAATTACAAGGGTAGTAGTTCCAATATCTGTTGGCGAAGAGGGAATAAATCTACCCACAGCCGCCACGCCAACAGCTTCTCCTGTTTCCGGTATTTCACATAAGACCGCATTAAGTGCAAGTTCCTCCTTATGTATTTTGATAGCACCGGTAATAATAATTTCACCGGGACGAAATTCCTCAATTGGCGGAAGTCTGGATTTTTCAAGGGAAGCCAGTTGCTCTTTCAATGCCTCGTCATCCCTGTTTATAAAAACTCGCTCTCCTTGTTCATTATATACCACAATTATGTAGTTTCCACCCAGAACAACATCATTTTCAGTTATATCTTCGTTTTTTATAAGTGCATCAATAAGACCAGGATCAGAAGCTAACTGCATGGCATCCTCGCTCATGGGAACCACCAGCAGTTCCCGCAGTGATCTGGAAACAACTTTCCAGTGATTAACACTCTGGTAAATCATTAACTGCGATACAAGCACAAGGGATACAGTGGGAATAAGGCAGATAAACGCAAAAACCATGATTAATTTGCTTTTAAATTTCAATGCAGATGTTTTTCGATTTGCTTTCATTTAAAATTCCTGTTGATTTTTTGTTTAATCTAGTATACACTAACCCACAAAATCCAGCAACTTTATTGTATCATATTGTACCATAGAGGTCAGCAAATGGAAATAATTGATAATATAAAAGTAGAAATAAGTCCGACTCAGGTGTTAAAACGCCTGCACATGGATCAGGATGACAAATATCTCCAGGATGTGGAAAAACTTCTGGAATTAGCATTACCTGTGCTTTGTCCTAAAGCCATTTTTGATATTAAATACATAGATTCACGTTCTGATGACAGCGTTACTATCTCAGGAGTAGAATTCTCAAGCCGTATTCTCAGGGTAAATCTGGACAAAGTAGAAAGAACATTTCCCTATATCGCCACGTGCGGAATAGAGGTGGAAAAACTGGATATACCCGCCGATGAATTGATGTTGCATTTCATGCTGGACACTATAAAGCAAATGGCCCTGGGTGAAGCCATGCGGCATTTGCGACAGCAAATTGACGAAAAATACAGGCCCGGAAAGATGTCAGCCATGAACCCCGGTTCTCTGGAAGACTGGCCAATATCTGAACAACACAAGCTCTTCTCTCTCTTCGGTGATGTGGAAAAGCTTATTGGTGTAAAACTAACAGACAGTTGCCTGATGATGCCAATAAAGTCTGTCTCGGGATTATATTTTCAGACAGAAACCGATTACGTAAACTGCCAGTTATGCCCAAGAGAAAAATGCCCGGGCCGACGCGCTCCTTATAACCCGGAGTTAAAGGAAGAATACTTAAAATAACCGTTTTTTGGTTTAATTTGGTATTACTTAAAAAATTTTGGTTCTTCTGGGTTTAGTGTGGTTATAATTGGAAATTCTCTCAGCTTGTCATTCCTGCTTTTGCAGGAATGACGGCGTATGGATTTTTATTGCGACTAAAACCTTCAAAATCTTTATTTAAATATAGAAAATAAAACTTTCACCCTTAGATCTTTCCAGAGGTTTTTTAATATGAATCGCGGCTATAAATATTCGAAAAATCATTTATTTAAAGGCTACAAACACCTCAAAATCATAATTATTATAGCCTTAACCACCATTTTCACCGGTGCAGGTATATATGCCTTTTTTGCCAGTGAGGTAACAAAATCTGATGTATCTCCACCTGATGGTGATATACCTGTAACCATACCCGAAAATTATGAAAATCTCCTGGTACTGGACATCACCATACCCACCTTTGATGCCGGCAGAATTAGTGAAGATGTAAAATTACATAACGGCATTGCATCATCAAATCCCGCCGATACCCTGAAGCAGTTTGGCTTAACAGACTGGTATTCAGACCATACCGGGAATGGTTACTATGATGGAAACACCACAATTGATACAGGTGAAGCCATTATAAATTCAGAGGACGATATCCTGGATGCAGATGATTTTGTCAGAAAAAGCGGTCTATGCAGTCTTGAGTCCTTTAAATCTGTCGGTGGTTTTGGAGAGCTGTATATTGACAGCGATGGCTCATCAAAATACACCCCGGGAGAAGCTATAGTAAACATCGAAACTCAGCAGGATAAACTTTTTCCGGGAGAAATAATCAAAGCCGGCCTGGCCCGTATGACGGCATTTTCACCAAACATACGTTTTACTGACGGTATTGAAGGTAATTCAACAAATGCCACATATCATTATGGTGAAGCCATAATCAATTCTACTGATGATATACTGGATTCTGACGATGCAATTTTACTCTCCGGTTATGCTGACCTGAAAACTGTGAATCCCCAGGTCAAATATCTGGATTTCAACGGTGATGGTCGGTATATTTCCGATGAGCCAATCATCCTGGATACAGGCATATCTGGTCAACTGGAGCTGGGAGATCTGGACGGTTCAGGAGTTGATAAAGTATACAGGGCGGGTAATGCAGATCTGAAGCTTCTGTATGATCAAGATATGGTCTTTGCCGACGACGACGGTAATTACATGTACTCCCCCGGTGAGTTGATAATCAAATCTGAAGATAATCTGGTAAGTTACTGGAAGATAGTCATTCCCGGTAGAGCAAACCTGAAAAGCTTTTACAGCATATCTTTTTCTGACAATGATAACGACGGAAGTCTGGATATATTAGAAGCTATAGTAAGAAACAACGGTCAGTCCGATCACCTTTTGGAATCCGAAGACCAGATTATAAACTCCGGTAAAGCCGATCTAACCCCCTTTCTATCAACCGATTATTTCTTTGATACTGATGGTAACGGCAATTATACGGATGGAGAGTGTATAATACGAAATAACGGTCTTTGGGATGTAATTTCAGAATCTGACTCTGTTCTAAAACCTGGCCTGGCCTTTCTTACATCCTTTGGAGCCAACACAAAATGGGCGGATATAAACGATGATGGTTACTATAGTACAGACGAATTGATGGTCAATAGTCCCGATTATACACTAAATTCCGGTGAGATTGTTAAACCCGGATTCTGTAATTTGCAGCCTATTTCAGGAGATGTCAGTCGGCAGTATTACTCGGATAACAATGGTGATGAGATTCATTCCCCTGATGAATTGGTAATTTTCAGCCAGGATAATATCTTAAGCTCTGATGACGTAGTTTTAGATTCTGGCAAAGCCGGTTTATTATCACTGGCTGACAATACCTCAACCCTTTTTGTTGATACTGATGGTAGCATGGGCTTTGATACTGGTGAACCTGTTATAAATAATCAGGGTGAAGTTCCCGTATTGGATGATGGCGATGAAATATTAATATCAGGTTCTATGGACATAAAAACACCCGATAATAACATAGTTTATATTGACCATAACGGCGACGGATTCTTTCAGGGTGATTCCGACCATGACGCAGACGGAAATGATCCTGATGTCTTTGATGATAGCGATGAAGTTCTGATAAATGATACTATTGGTTTACAGCATCTGGCCCTGGATCATAATGACCTGGTGCTTCGTCCCGGTCTGGCCCTGTTGACACCTCTTCTTGGAACTAATTTATATTATATAGATGATGGAGATGCTGGTTATGACGGTAAAGCCCAACCCGATAGCACCTGTGAAGCTGTTATAAGGGATAATAACTCCAATACAATCCTTGATGATACAGATCAGGTGATGGTAACTGGTGTCGGCCCAAAAGAACTCCTTGATGAGCAGTTTATTGACAACAACCATAACGGTACATATGATAAAGATGAGGCCATATGGAGAGACCTGAATACCAATGATCTGGTGGACTCAGATGAAATCATAAAACCAGGATATGCTTCCCTGATCTCAACAGATCTAATTAAATACCTTGATGGCAACAGTAACTCTCAATTTGAAACCGAAGAGGCCATGTTGATCGATTCTGAACCTGAGGGCGTTTTGGATACTAACGATCATTTTCTCAAATCCGGTTCAGCCAACATAACAAGATTTAACCAGGGTTACGCTCGCGAGAGATACGTTGATTGTAACGGTGATAAAGTTTATTCCCATGGTGAAGCCATATTATATGACCCTTATGAATCGGGTGTTCTTAAAAACTGTGTCGCATATAATCCCGGTACCTTGGTCAATTTTCCACCGGAGTATAAATATTTAGACGCTGATAATGATAACTCACGGATTTGCGATTTTGTAGAGTTAGAACTTGGTAAAGAATTCATTGCGGAAATGGAAGCAGATCTAAATGCAGGAATAATACCCCAGGCCTTTTATGATAACGAATTTATCTCTGTACCACAGAATCCTGTTATCTATCAGTTTCAGGAAAAAGAATGGTATATAGCTGAAAATATATACGAAGGTGGTTCTCCCACAGAGGACTATGCCACAATTTACCAGGTCAATAAATATGTTTTCAGTATTGTTGTGTTTTCCTGGGCATATAGTGTTGATGATATCCCCGGGGGTGAAATATTTCATGAAGCCATAATAAAGGACAGTGGAAATCCCTGGCGTTTTGATCTTGGTCAATTAAACGGGCAGGACAGCCCTGATCATGTAATATTACCCGGTGTAGCCAGCATATATCCACTGCCCGAAGATATAATCCATCCTTTCGCCAATGCCTATATTGACGCAAACTTAAGCAATTTCCCCGATAACAGAGAGGTATTAATCCAGGATAATGAACCGCTGTTCATCTTGGATTCAGGCGATATAGTTCATGGTATGATTGATTATTCAGTCGAAAATAAATGGAGTACACAGGTAGCTCCAGCCTCACATACGAATATGCGTTTGTTCCAATTCCATGAAAAATTCCTGACTGCTGTAGGCGATGAGGTATATAACGGTCAACCAGTAATCAACGAAAATCCTGATTGGAGTGTTAGAAGCGGGATTTTAGGTGTTCTGGAACTCGTTGACCCTGATACAGTTTTGCATAACGTTTTAACACCTGAACATCCGGGATGGGATAGTCCGGATAGAGTTGTCTACGATGGAATATTTGAGTATTATCCCACT
The DNA here is from genome assembly GCA_014730235.1 of Candidatus Poribacteria bacterium. Lineage (GTDB taxonomy): Bacteria > Poribacteria > DTPJ01 > DTPJ01 > WJIO01 > WJIO01. Next base: position 39,406 of record WJIO01000416.1, on the reverse strand, counting down.
GATCTGTATAGAGGCATAACCCAGAACTGGGGCCCAGTCTGTTATATAGATGATGATGATGATCACTATTATAATATGGGCGAATGTATAATTACATCCGAATCCGGCAGCCTTGAATCTCTGGATCACATAATCACACCGGGCCGCGCTGGTATACGTTCATTCCCTTTCCAGATAATGTTTACCGATGATGAGCGCAATAACGGGATATTCGATCCTGATGAAGCTCTGGTCCTGGATGAAAATGATAACAATATGCTGGACATCGGTGAGATTATTACAGCAGGTAAAGCCGACACCGTTGGCGAAGATAGGAATAGAAATAATATAGTTGACGAAGGTGAAGATTTGGATAACGATAATATAGATAACCTTCCCTATCCCCATTTTCCCAGTTTAGCAGCCGATAATAAAGCCTATATCAGGTCATGCAGTACCTTTAATCACTATGACCAGCTTTTAAGTTCATATAAATATCTGGATTCAGATCGGAATAACCAGTTCTCCGCAGATGATGGATTGATAATTGACAGTAGCCCTGACGGTTATCCCGATGGACTTCTTGGTGAAGGCTCCCTTGATGGCACCGGTGAAGACAAAGTAATTATCCCCTCCCAATTACAGCTTTTAAGCTTCAGCCGTACCGAAAAATTTGTTGATGGCAACAGGAATGGTATTTACGATATTAATGAAGCACTGGTATTTGATTGGTATGAATCCGGCAGCTTTTTGGGGGAATATATTCTGTTGGGAGACTCAAACTCCGGTGAATTGACATATCAACCCCCCGGTTCCAGAAATCGGGATTGCGTACTTCTCCCCGGAGAAGCAGGTCAATCAGCCATGAACCAGTTGAATAGCGTTACTGAATACATATACGTGGATAATAATCACTCCGGTTCTTATGATGGCTTATCTCTTTCCGAAGGTTATGAACCTATAATATGGACAGAAAACCATCAAATTGAAGCCGGAAAGCTTGACGGAACCGGATTTGACAGCTTGATTGCCTCCGGTTATGCCTGCATGGAAAATTGGCCTGTTAATAACAAATGGGCGGACAGCAACCATGACGGTTTATACCAGAATAACGAAGCTATAGTTTACGATAGCTCCGATGATGACATTATACAGTCTATAGGAACTTTACCGGATCAGGATCAGGTTATCGTTGCCGGTGAAGCATCTTTAAGGGAATTTGCCAATGTCAAATATGTTGATGCTAATGAAAACGACCAACCAGATCCTGGCGAATTAAGAGTTAATGACTTTAACGATAACGATATAATTGACACCGGTGAAATAATCGAGCCAGGCCCTGTGCCGTTTCTCAAGTCTTTTGATTCTGAAAATCACAAATACTGCGATTCAAACCAGAACAGCGTTCCTGATGATCAGGAAGCTGTTATAGTGGATACTGGCACTGAAGGGGTTTTGGAGTCAGCAGATCAAATACTGATTACCGGTTTGGTTACTCTGAAACAGCTTAAACCTGATCTGGTAAGGTATTCAGACAACAACCACAACCAGAATTACGATTTTTCCATCACTGCTGGTATTGGTGAAGCCATCATAATTGATTCCAATGAAACACCGGATATACTGGAAAACGGAGAGGTGGAAAGCAATGGATATGCCGATCTGATAAATATGACAGGAACAGCTTACAGGTATTCTGATGCTGATAGAAATGACCAGTTTGATATAGGTGAGTTGGTAACACTGGATGATGGTGATAATAACGTTGAAGAAAATGAAATAATTATAGAAGGTTTTGCTGATATAAATACATTCCGGGCGGATGTCTTCTTTCTGGATACAGACAGCGATGGTTCATACACTAGCAATGAAGCTATTATTAGGACTGATGATATGCTTCTGGGGCCTGACGATCAGGTGCTTGTGCCCGGTGCTGTAGAACTTAACAGGTTTGAGGAAACCATATATCGATTCACAGATGCGGATCACGATGGCATCTACACCCCCGGTGAGGCCATCATTGCCGAAATTGGCTGGAGTTCTCCTGATAATCTCCTGGAAGATACCGATATAATACACCTGGAAGGTAAAGCTGACATAGAATCATTCCCATCTCAATATAAGTTTCTCGATGATAATTCTGCTTCGGGTCTATACGAATCCGGCGAAGCGATAATAAAGGATTCAAACAGTAATGGAATACTTGAATCCGGTGAGATAATAACCGGCGGTAAGGCTGCACTGAACAAATTTTCTGGCAGTGAAAAATACATAGACGGCGGAACTTCAGAAAACACTCATAACTCAAGATACGACCAGGACGAGGCCATCATATATGATAAAAACACTGACGGAAAGCTGGATCAAGGTAATCTTACCAGCGGATCCGGGGATTATGTACTTGTATCAGGAAAAGCAAATATGAAACACTTCAGACCCGATGAACGCTACGTTGATGCCAACAATGACAACGTATATAACGGAAAGCAATATATCAGCGAACATATATATGTAGATCTTGACGGCAACGGTATAGTAACGGAAGGAAATGATATGTTGGAATACATTGTGGTCGAAAATACAGGAACTGCCGACAACTCTGACCTGTCATCAGTAAAGCTCTGGGCTGATGGCGATAATAACGAAATATTTAATCCTGACTTTGATGATGAAATTTCCATCATGATCCCTCATCCTGAAAACTCAAATTTATGGTATCGCGGCCCTGTTCCGTCACCTCCGCTGCCGGAACAGTCAGAGGATTCACCTCTGGATTATGAAATACATGGCGTTACCAAGCGTTTCTTCGTTACTGTAAATTCCAGCGCTACCCCCCAGGATGGAGCGACGATAAAGATGAGCCTTCCCATAAACGGATCGAAAACAGTTTTCGGAGTTCCAGGCCCTTCCGATATGTCGCTTATTAACTCCTATACCCAGAAAATAGATTCCATGAACCCCTCAACTGTTTATATGAGTTCACCAGATGCCGATTCTGTAGTTCATGGTCAGGTAGTATTAACAGCTCATGCCCTTGATTCTATGGGTATCCATAAGGTAGAATTCTATCCCGATACACCTGAGACCTCAGAGCCCATTGCAGTTGATTACAACGGTCCACCCTGGGAAGTGATATGGGATACCGAAGGTTATCCCTTCGGTAATTATAATCTGTATGCCAGGGCTTATGATAGAACATATCTGAGGCCCTCTGAAACTCAGTTAAAGGTCCATTACAAAGATTCTGCGAGTGTTCCTGTAACTCTGGCCCTGTCGTCAGAGATACCCCTGCGGGATGGATGGAATCTTATCTCCATACCTGTTGAAACCTTTGAAAACAGCGTAAGTTCTTTACTTTCCAGGATAGACGGTACATGCGAGGCCGTATGGGGTTACGATCCAATAACACTGAAATGGTTTAGATACGAAACCAGCGGGCCAGACTTCCTGAACGATCTGACAAATATAAAGAGTGGTTATGGTTATTGGTTATTAATGAACGGTTCCGGTATGCTGAAAGCCGTGGGCGATCAAGCTCCTGGATTTATCACGCTTTACCCCGGATGGAACCTCATAGGATGCAACACCACATATCCCCTGGATATAGACCAACTTACCTCCAGTCTGTCAGGGGATTTTACCATATATGCCTATAACCCCATCACCAAAACCTGGGGGGAATATGATCCCGACAGATTAAACAACGATTTTGAGACAATAGACCCGGGGAAAGGCTATTGGATTTACACAAACCAACCGGGGAACCTAATTATTGTGGGAGAATAAGTGGATAAAGTATGGTTAATAACGGGGGAATGGGCTTTGCACATTAAGGAAAAAGTTGAATATATTTTCTGAAAATTGCTTACTATAAAACCTTATTTTCCCGCCCGTTTTTTGGCCTTCATAAGTCGTGAGGTGTATCCAGACTGGGCTTTTTCTTCTTCTTTAGATGGACTTATAACGGTATTTTTCCGGACAGGTTTTGGCTCATCTCTTTGCCAGACTGCGGTTTTACTCTGTTTCAGTTGAGTTAATGTTGCTGTGACCGGTGCTTCTTTGGCGGGTTGGGGCATCAGCTTTTGTTTTAGTTCCTGAATCTGCTGTCTTGATATAGTTATACGACGTAAGGCCACGTCTATCAGGAACAAGGGCAGAGAGATAAGCGCCAATATTCGCCATAATTCCCTCATTCCCCAGGTCTTGGCTTCACCTCTAATAACCAGTTCTGAAGGTTCGGGATTGAATTTTCCACCGGTGATATTGGAAAGTTCTTGTAGAAGAGCAGTGTTGACTTCCAGATCGCTGTATTCCGATGAATATGCTGCAACCAGGCCAATAGTCCGGGAAGCAATGGGTTTTCCTTCTCTGATTTCCGAGATGGTTATGATATAAGTTCCAGTCTGCCGGGTTGAAAAGCTGGCCTGGTATCGGCCTGAGCCAATCTGCTCCAGGGAAATTTCAGAACTTGTAAAATCAGGCAGCACCACCCGGGCCTGGAAATCCAGAAAATTCCTGAATTGTCCTTGCGAATCCACTGCGTCAACGGTTATTGTTCCCTCATCTTCGGACATGCCGACTGAAATCTGGAAATCTCCGGCGTTTTCAGAAACACACCAGTTGATTACCTGAGACCAGAATTTTGCGTAATCCTCCCACATGAGCATATTTGCCGCCCATCGGGCCCTGGTATCAGATGTAAAGGCCACAGAACGTCCAAGACCATACTGCCACGCAGCAAGAAGAGGATCGCCGGTCTCTGTGGAGATAATCACCGAAGCTCCGTCCTTTGCCGATGTTCCCATGTAGCCGTAAATGGAGGGCATGGATTCCACATCAACGCCGCTAATAACCGGACTGTCCTGAGTTTTTACCGGCGTAAACAGACCTTCGTTGATAAACTCGGAGGCCTCGAAAGTCTCCCGGATGAATATCCGCGGCAGATCTCCGGCCTGGTTGGTCTGGTAAAATCTGCCTTGACCGATGCGGGCCAGTTCCCGCATAGTCTCGATGTCGGCGTTTTGGCCGATTGCTACAGTAGAAAGGGTTATGTTATCCCGGGCCATCTGCAAAGCTAGGGGAAAAGGATCCTGCTGTTGCTGGGATTTTCCGTCGGAAACCAGCACCATGTGCTTTAGTTGAGTATCCGTATTCTGAAACCAGTTATAAGCTGTCCTGAGGGCTGGATATATATTTGTTCCTCCACCGGGCTGGATGGCGGCAATGCTGTCCTCAATAAAAGCCTTGGATTCAACCTTACCCAACCTAACCACAGGTTTTACCTTTGCATCAAAGGCCACAATACCAAGCTGGTCTTCTTCTTTGAGAAAATCGACAACAGCGATGGCGGCTTCTTTGGCCAGACTTATCTTCCGATAGCCGCCGCTGGGTTCGGCCATACTTCCGGAGCTGTCAATACCTAAAACAATGGATAATGATCGCTTCTCCTGCTCCGGAATAACTTTTACTGGCAAAGCCTTTTCAACCGGCGTTTCACTGTAACCACCGATTCCAAAGCTATCCTCTCCCCCCACCATGATAAGCCCACCGGTCATGTCATGGACGTAGCTTTCCAATACCTTCATCTTCTGATCTGAAAATTCTGACGCAGGTACGTCATTAAGAATCACTGCGCCGTATTCCCGCATCTGATCCAGGGAGATGGGAACAGAGCCATCCCGGATTTCAAATCCCTGATTTACCAAAACTTCCCGGAGATAGTCGCGATTTAGATTATCCCCAGCTATGTAAAGCAATCCCGGTCGCCCGGTCACTAACACCAGAGCCTTACCCTCGTTATTCTCCTGTAATGTATCATCTGAAGGGGTAATATATACTTCATATATATGAGTACCCTGAGTTTCCAGATACTGGGAAAACTCCACCACATGCTTTTTATTCCGGGATAGGTCAACCCGCCTTTCATCCACGTAATTTTTGTCTTTAAGGAGTTTAACGACAGCCTTAGCATCTATATTGCTTCGGATTACCGCATCCAGACTGAAAACCTGACCCGATGCTATAGAGTCGGGCCCCATAAGGCTTTCAACCATAACCTCAGGTTTATCCTGAACGGCTGTTTTCATAGGCAGAGAGTAAATCTGTATATCCCCGGTTCTTGCTATTCTTGCCTGTTTTATAGACTTGTCAACATTTTCGTTTCCGTCAGACATTATAACAATCTTCTTTTGACTTGCCCCGGGCATTACATAGGCAGAAGTTTTTATAGCTGACGATAGATTTGTATACTCAGGTTTATATGGGTCTTCCAGTTCTCCTATCTGAACTCTGGAAATTTTTTCAGGTGGAATCTGTATATTCGGCTCCCCGGCAAAGGTAATAACGCCTATCATGTCATCTTCGGTCATAGATTCACTGGTTTTTATTATATATTCCTCGGCGCGCTGTATTTCCATAGGATCAACGCTTCTAGACCTGTCAACGAGAAACATAACACAAATCTGTTGCTTTCTCCATGTAATTTTTAATCCGGCCAGAGATAAGGTTAATATTAATATGATAACAGAACGCAGAACAAAAGCTGCCCAGTTGCGCCATTTAGGCAGATCAGCAAGGCTTTTTCGTGTTAGATAATATGTATAGGGTATAAGCAGCAAAAGCAGCATTGCCCAGTAATTTGAAATACGCGGAATCATTTTATTTGTGCTGGTATTTTTGGTTCTTCTGACTTAGGTTTGGTAATCAAGAAAAACCTATCTTGTATGTCATTCCTGTTTTTGCAGGAATGGGTTATATTCCTTTTTTAACGATTGAATTATTGGAGAATTCAAACCTTTGAACTTACGACGATATTTTAACACATAGTAGTATTGCTTTCAAGATTTGCCTTAATAAACCAAGCATAAATTTTACATCCCTGCGTTATTGCGAAGGACGGAGTAACAAATAAAGTTTGGCTCTTCCGGGTTCAGTGTGGTAAAGATAAGAGAGTTCTTCACGCTGTCATTCCTGCGAAAGCAGGAAGCCAGTAGATCTACTTAAAGACTGGATTCCTGCTTTCGCAGGAATGACAATTAAGTGATATTCATTTTTAACGATTATAAACAATAAAAATAATGATATTTTCCCAATATTTTGGATAATTTTAACTAAATATTAATCGAAATTTAATATTTGACTGGTATAATTTAGTTTAGCTTATTTAAATATTTATCAGTACTGAAGTAATTGTATTCCAGAAGCACAATTTAAAAAGAGGTGAGTAAAGTGCTGGAGGCAAAGATACCTCAGTTAAAAGAGCGGTTGCTTTTCATGGCGTCCCTTACTGAGCAAATGATAGAGAAAAGCATAGATTCATTAACTGAAAGGGATGAGGAAATAGCCCAAGAAGTTATAAAAGTGGATGAACCGAAAGTTAATGAACTGGAAGTTGAGATTGACGAAATGGCTATAAGCCTTCTGGCCCTTTATCAACCCAAGGCATCAGACCTCAGAACTATTACAATGATTATGAAGATAAACAACGACCTGGAAAGGTTGGCTGACCATGCGGTTAATATAGCTGAAAGGTCTTTGTCTTTGATAACGAAACCCTCCGTTAAACCCCTGCTGGATATACCCAAGATGTCCAGTATCGCCGCTGGCATGGTTGGGGACAGCCTGAATGCATTTACGAATAAAGACCCGGAACTGGCTATGAATGTCCGGGTGAGAGACAGGTTGGTGGATGCCCTGCGGGATATGATTATCAGTGAGTTATGCTGCTATATGACAAACCAGCCCGTTACCATCGAAAGATCTCTGGAGTTGATTTTGATAACAAGACAGATTGAAAGAATAGCCGATCTTTCGACAAATATAGCCGAGGACGTTATATTTATGGTAAAAGGTGAGACTATAAAACATAGTCGAGAGATCTAGAAATTTTAGGTTTTTCCGGCTTGAGTATTTTTGCCTATAGAATTCGTCATTCCTGCAAAAGCAGGAATGACGAATCAGGAAGATACATTGTTTTTCATTTCCACACTTAATCCTGAAGAACCGACAGTATTAAAAATCAGCCGCTTTAACTTTTTTACGATTGATTGAACTATTCACCATCAGCACAGAAGATGCAGCCAGCACAATGCCAAATAATATCCATACGGAAAGGCGTTGACCTTGGAGGAAATAAGCCAGAAGTGCTACAAGTGCGGGTTTAATGAAGAATACCATCATACCGTTTGATACTCCTGTTTTAGCTAGGCCATTATAAAGCCAGTAATAGCCAAGACCGGTGGTGATAGCCCCAAGATAGAGTGCTAACAGCCACCCTCGCAGCGTCAGGGAACTGAAGAAAGTCAGGCTTTCACCCCATCCTAACCTGCTGGCAAAAGGTGCGAAAAGGAGTAATGCTATAGAGCCGCAGGTTACCACTATTCCACTTATAGCAAAGCCACCGTATTTCTTTATGTATTTGCGCACCAGGAAGAAATAGAATGACCAGCACAGCACCGCAATAACCATGAAGATGTTGCCCAGGAAATAATTGGGAAATTCGGGTTCGTGGGCCTGAGCGCCGATGTTGCTGACCAATACGCAGGCTATGCCTAGCAGTACACCCAATATGCGCTTCCAGTTGGGTTTATCCACACCAAACACGATAAACACCAATGCAACTATAGCCGGATTTATGGAAAATATTGCCCCGGCGATCATGCTGCTGGTCAGCGTAAGACTGCGGTGAAAAAACAGGGATACTCCCGTTGTACCTATTAACCCCAGTAGAGCAAGGCGCAGGCCGTCCTCTTTGATTATCTTTATCATGTAACCTCTGCCCAACTTTATACAAGCCGTAATCAGCAGAAAGATGCCGCCAATGCTGAATCGCAGAAGGCTGACATCCAGTGCTGATGCACCCATTTCTTTCTGTAGATGCTGAGATCCTACTTCAATGGTGCTGAAGACGATTATAGCCAGTAAAACTAATACATATCCGCCGTATACGCTACCGGAAGTTTTTATATCCGCCACTTATGGTTTATCTCCTGTTGATAAGCTTCAACTCGCTCTTCCATTACATCATCAATAGTCACAACCTGACCGGATTGGGCCGATTCGAAGAAGGCTATAGGCACGGCCTGGGCTTTTAGGCCATCCCAACCACCAAGTTCTGGTGGACGGTTGTCTATGATGGCTTTCAGGAAATCGTATACTTCCAGCAGTACCCCATGATCGCCGGTTACTTTTTCCGGTTCCGGGTATACTTCCTGTGGGAAAAACCTTTCCAGATCGGCTTTATCAACTTTGGTGACAAATTCGTGTATAAGCTCCGATGGTTCTTTTATGGTATCGTCCCATAGCTGTAACTGAGGGCTGTTGGGATAGACTCCTCCGCTATATATTGAGCCTTTTGAGCCGTAATAGACGGTATAGCTCAGGGATTTTCCCGGTGCTATGCCCGACCAATTCCATGTCCCTACCACACCGCTTTTGAATTTTATGCTGGCTATGCAGGTATCCTCGACTGTAGGTTCAACCACATTGCCTTCTGTATCTTTGTATTTCAGATCTCCGAATTTTCCTGAATATGCGTGGACTGACTCTATATCGCCGAATATGTATATCAACAGGTCAATGTAATGTACTCCAAAGTCAAAGATAGGGCCTCCGCCGCCGGTTAGTTTGTTCTGTCTCCATGTCATCACGCGGTTTCTTATCGTTTCATCAGGGTTGATCTTGGAGCCACCTACGGTGTGGGCGAAGAACATTTGGGGATCACCTATCATGCCGTTGTGAACAGCCCAGGCCACAGTACGGGCTGGAAGCCATCGACGCACCTGTTCCGCAACAGCGAGTATTCTGTTGTTATCTTCGGCAGCCTGTATCATCTTCTTTGTGGCTTTGATTGTTACACCTAAAGGTTTTTCCACTATGGAATGAACTCCGGCTTCCAGACACATTATGGCGTGGTTATGGTGCAGGAAATGGGGTGTGCATATATCGGCTGCATGGGGTTTTTGTTCAGCAAGCATTTTTTCCGGGTCTTTGTATATAGTTGGGATAGGGAATTCCTGCACTTCCGCTATTCGGTGGGCGAATTTTTCTGTGTTGGCCTCTACCGGATCAACCAGAGCCACTATGTCAAATATGTCAATACCCTTGCGCTTAAGCTCCAGGTAGCCGTTGAGATGGGCCCCGGCCATGCCACCGCAGCCTATAAAGGCTAATTTAATTTTGGACATTTTTATTTCTCCTGAGTGGTAATAAGATAGAAATATTTACTTAATAGCTTTCGGTAGGGCGAAGCTTTAAGCAAGTTTAACATAGAATTTTTAATTCAAATGGGCCTGATCAATTAATTGATTAACAGCTTTACAGTATTATTAAGGGATTTATCCTTTACTTTCAACATTATACGATAGAGGAAGTCTCCCCAGATGCTGTTAAGCCTTTTATCCTCTACTTTTACTTCTTCGATATCCACATCCAGCTTATCTTTATCATAGTGTATTCGGGCGGAACCTGAACTGCGATCATCAGATAGGTGTGAGTTTTCCAGATGGATTACCCCTTTTTCCTTTACAACTACCTTGCATGGGGTTAGAAGGTTCAAAATAGTTTCACCGTTGGATTCTTTTAGATCATATGAATCAACGATGGTGATATTCTCACCTCTATTCAAGATTACACTGCGTTTCCAGGATTTGACATTTGCGCTTTCGGGATATGCTGTGGCGATGTCCTGATTGATCTCAGCTTTATGGTCATCGTAGCTGTATGAGACCTTTTCGGATTTGTAGTTTCCTCCCGCTGACTGCTGTGTACTGTTAATGTCAGGAAGGTTATGGTATGTTGACCGCATAGTCCATATCTCGTAACGCCTGGAACTGAAAGTCTTAGCAGTATATGCCTCAACACCAGCATCCACCAGGACGGGTTTGCCATCCATGTATATAACGAAATTACCCACGTCGTTGTGGTTATGGCTCTCGGCGTTATGACCACCTTTTACAGCCAGGAAAAATCCTTCAGAAGAACCTTCTTTATCCCTTGCTACCATAACCTGAATTACATTAAGCCATACATCCCTTGGTAAAGGTGGATTTGAATCGGCATCAAGGATTTCTTCTATTGAGAACAGGGCTGGCAGCATGCGACCTATGTTTGTAGCATAGCCATTTTTCTTTATGTCCTGCTTGCTAGCTGACCATTTACCCAATGATATCATGGCCGGATCGTTTATTCGCTTGCCAAAGTGGTATACAATAAAAGGTGATGGTGTTAGCATGGCCGGGGCATCGGCGAAGTTGATGAAATATCTGTCATGTATCTGCACCCGGTAAATAAATTTGGCTATGTTCTGGATGAGGGGTTCATCATAAACATCTATAACACCATCGGTAGCGCTATAAAGCAATTCCAGGCAATCATATAGGGATGCTCCTGCTCTGCCCCAATAGCCGGGACCTTCGTCACATCCGCCGTCTTTCGGGTATGGGTCTATAAAATTATCCAGAGTTCGGATAGCTTTGGCTACAAGGTTAACGCGTCTTTCCTCGTCATCTTCTACAATTAGAGCCGAGGTAAGCCAGTTGGAGCATATCCAGGGATTCCAGTTGTTAACACGCTGACCCTGGAAGCCCATCCAGCCGAAGTTGTCACGTTCCAACAATGGGGTATGGATTCGTCGGTCAATTTCCAGCTTTATGCGTGGAACTATTAGTTTTGAAATACCATCAAGCTTTGATCCTACCAGATACATCGTCCAGGCCAGGAGCGCGGATGTCTCGGCTGCAAAGAGGTCAACAATGGGTTCGGCTACATCCGGCAGACCGGAACCGACTTTTTGTGCGCCTAAATGGGCGGCTACACCCCAGAAGGATTCTTCGCATATAGCCCAGATGCCGTTCATTATGTCGTCCATGAATCGTCCCTGGTTTTCCATACATTCGGCTATTACCAGATCTGTCAGAGCATTACGGCGACCAAAACTTACGCTCTGGTGTTTTCTTCTATCGCCTGTCCTTACATAATCCATGTAGCGCACAGCCAGGACTGTTGGCCAATCATAACCAAGTTTTTCCTCACCACGCTTGATGTGGGCTTTTCGGATTGATTCGGGTATGGTCTCCCATTCGCTGTGTTCCCTGGCGGTGGGGTATGGATGCCATGAGTCTTTAGTGATTAATATGTCTTTTAGTTTCTCTCTGTCGTATATTTGTTTAATCATGATTATATTTCTCTTCCAAGCTGTTTAGTTAAATATTCCATATACTCGCACATGTTGTGCCATGAAATATCCGGGGGTGCGCTGTGATCCATCTCAGGTATATATCCGCCATCCTCTACCACTGGCATGATGTGGTCAACGGCTTTTTTCATAACACTACCGCCTGTGGCCACAGCTCTTTTGTCAATTCCACCGATAAGGGCCAGGTCATGCCCGTATTCTTTACGGACTTTTACTACGTCCATACCGGCGGCGACTTCAAAGGGCCATAATACGTTGATGCCTGCGTCCAGCCAGATGGGTATTAGCTCTGTAATATCGCCATCGCTGTCCAGACCTATGAATTTTATTCCCCGGCTTTTAAGCCATTCGCAGACCATTTTGTATCGGGGTAATGCGAATTTACGATACATCTCAGGGCCGATCAACGGGCCGGTGTTGTAGGCCATATCCTCCCAGAAGGCGAATATGTCAAGCTCTACATCATCCAGAACCTTTTTTGTGATCTGGATAATGGCATCAGCCCTTTGATCCATCATTTTTTCTACCAGTTTGGGCTGGTCGTAAAAGGCCACGGCAAGATTTTCTAATCCCATAAGGTTTCGGAGTGGACCGAAAAAGCCACCCCACCTGTCGGCAAAGCACATGAGGGGGTAATCCCTGTTGTTCCAGTGTTTTATATGATCATTCCAGTTCTGAGGGGCCCGCTGTCTGAAATTTAAACCAAGCCTTTCATCCCGGATTTTATGGAAATCCTCTTCGTTTTCCACAGGAAACCTCAAGAACTGGGGCATACTGGAGTTTCCGCCGTAGTCCTTGAATTCCCGCATTAGTATTCCCTCGTGATTTATGTAAATCCTAGTTTTTTCGTCCTCTTCGACGATCTTATATTCAAATCTTGGGACAGGACCGTAGTATACACCAGTGCTGGCCATGGGATCAGTTTTGAATAACTTCTGTAATGATGTACCATCCCATCCCTCTTTTTGCCAACGCTCAGAGGTTTCTCGCCATCCGCCGGTGGCCCTGAGGAATGGAACGTCGGGATTATCAAATCCAAGAGTTTTTATATAGCGTTCTCGCGGCGTTAATTGCATATTATCTTTAACCTCACAGTTCTTTTATACAAAGGTTTTTAAAACATACCTCCTGGGGTGGTCCTGAATGTATCTGAAGACCTATGTATCCTGATGATGCACCGTCGGGATCTACCAGTTCTGCGGTTACTACGCCGTTCAGGATTTGTATGATATAATCCGATGACGCTATGATCTGGTATTCATTCCACTCCTCGTGTTTAAGGATATTGTCGATCAGGTCCGGTTTGTAATTAACCAAATGTCCCCTGAGCATTTCCTCATATAATGCACCCCAACAGTTGTCACCAATGTCAGCTTGATATCCTGCCATGTGACCATCCTCAAGCACCTTGCTTCGGAATTGTATGCCGCTGTTGTAACCTTTCAGGCGTACCTCACAATACATCACGAAGTCGGAGTATGTTTTCTCCGCTCTAAGGAATTCGTTGTGATCCAGATTTTCAACCGTTCTGCCTACCAGAATTCCGTCTTCAACTTTCCATAAATCCATGTTACCTGTCCATCCGGTCAGGTCTTTGCCGTTAAACATGCTTTTGAAACCGGGTTTGATTTCCATATTATTTTTCAATCCTCCTGTTTATTTAGAGTAATCGTTAAAAAATGAAAAATGTGTTTAGAAAATACCTTTATAATTATCAAAATTTGTCATTCCTGCTTTCGCAGGAATGACAACTAAATTATGTCCATTTTTTAACGATTACTTAGAATATAAAACCCTGAGTAAGGTTTTTGCCCGAAATATCCAGATTTATTACTTCTTCTTCGCCTGGTTCTACCTGGACGTTAAATTCCAGAATATTGACGTTTTCTTTTTTGTATTCATGTTTTGACTCTGGATTTTCCCAGAAGTCGTTTAGATGTATACGGACTATAACCTTTGCTGAGTCATTTTTGTGATTTTTGATTGTAGCTTTGTAGGATTCGTCTGTATCGTATACTGATATATTTCCCCTTACGTCTCTCCTGATGTTTACCTGACGCTGTTCAATTACGGCCCTTTCGACTTCCACATCCCGGGCGCTGCCGGTGTAAAGGTCAACTTCGCCGCCTGCGGGGATAAATTCAATTCTGTCTTCACCCAGGAAGGCTCTACTGCCGCTTTTATCCTTTTTGTATATCCTAATCTTTCCAGCCAAAAGCATTTCTTTTCTGGTGTTTTTAAACTTGTAATGTATTGCTACGTTTTTACCGAATTTATCAGGATCAGAGGTGTAAGTCTTCTGGACAGGTATTTGGGGCATGTTGAATAGTGTTATCTTTTTTGATTCATTGCTTTCCAGAGATTGCTGGAAAGTTTCGCCCACTTCCAGATTTATGTTCGCGTTTTCGTATTGATCCTGAGTTTGGTTGCTGACGGTTACATCAGCCTGTAAACTCAGGGACGTTTCATCGTCGTTTACCAGGGCTGTATAATTACAGTTCCAGTATATACCATTGACTTTATAGGACACCCGGACAGGTAGCTCCATAGACTTCTGGCTCTGGATATCCCACATCAAAGCGTTTTTTGACCCCGGGGGTATGGACATAGAGCCAAAAGTTACTGAGTCTTCACCTTCAAGCACCTGGAGTTGAACTGTGTTCATGTCTATGTCTATATTCGACCAGTCGAACTGGGCCACGTTTTCACCCTCTTTGACTGTTACTGTGCGTAATTCCTGAACCAGCGCGCTGTTGTTTCTGTCTATACTTATGGATATGCTTTCGCGCTCAGGCACTGTAACCAATTCTATCCGGGCATTTATAGTTGCTGTTGTTAGCAGGATTAATATGATGGCTATACCTAAAAAATTTCTCGTTTTTGCTTTTTGTGTTGGCTTCATTTTTATTATCCCTCCTTATCTTCCCATAAATCTAACCTGATACTTTAGCGTTTCCTTACTGTCTGCATCCAGTTCCAGCTTGAATTCTATAGAATTTGCGTCTTTTTTTTCGTAGTCATGAGTTGAGGACAGTATCTGCCAATCTCTGCCCAGATTTTCCTTTATTTCCAGATTAACGCTTTCGGTTTTGAAATTTTCTATCTCGAAGGTAAATTCACGTTCGGTATCGAACTTAACAAGGCTTCTGTTTTTTTCGTCAAACAACAGATTTACCCTTCTGTTACTCATCTGCTTTTTTTCAACTTTTACTTCGGGATCCGGACCGAGATACAGCTTTACTTCTTTTCCTGTAGGAGTGAATTCAATCCAGGTTTGGCCTACATAAGAAGAGATGGTGTTATTTTCGTCTTTTATGAAAACTACAACATTGCCTTCTGGCATTGGTTCTGTGCCCAAATTGTGTTCCTCATCATTTTTGAACTGGTAAAAACGGGCTACCCTCTGACCATGTTCGCCGAACCTGTGGACTGTTTTAACTGGTATATCCTCAATTACGAAGGATAACTTGCGCTTTTGCCATTCGTGCTTTATGGTGTCTCGCCCTTCCAACACATACATGTAATATTCGGACAGGGTCTGGGTTTCGGCAACGGCGGGTGCTTTGGCTGCATAGAGATCAAAAGCAGTATCGGTGGTTGCTACGGCCGCTCCCCTGGCTCTTCGACGCAGTTCTGTTTCCCTGTCTTCGGCTTTTTTTGCTGATTTTTCTACTGCCCTACCAGCGGCCAAGGTTCTTACTTCCTCAACTAGCTGGATTTCTCCTACAATAAGACGAGTATGGGCGTTTTCGTAGTCTTCGCCGCTGTTGTTGGATATATTCACCAGGGCTTCCAGAGACATTTTTTCCTCGCTTTTATCCATAATGGCTATGTAGTTTGCGCTCCATGTTAATCCGCTGGTGAAATAGGATACTTCCAATTTTTTTTCTCCGGCGTTTTCGGATTTTACATACCATTGTATGGTGTTGGACAGCTTTGGCGGATATATGGCCGATTGGACTTCAACGCCAATATCTGTGTCGGCCACGTCCAGATGGATGGATGTTGGATCGATCAGGGTGTCAACCCAGCTAAATTGCAGGAGATTCAAACCGCTTTTCAGGGTTATGTTTCTTTGCTCTTTGACGAGGGTTAAATCCCTGCTGTTGTAGATTGTAAGCTCTACACCTTCGCTATCTGGACGGGTTACCATCTGAACCTGGGCTGGCAGGCTTTTGGGTAACAGTATTAGTAAAATTATTAAAGTTATCATTACATTTTTCAATTTTATTACCTCCTTGAATTACAGGTACTCTTTGTTTTGCCAGTATAATACCTCTTTGTTCATGTTAATACAAGTTCTTTTTCAGAAACTTAGTGGTTTTCGATAATGATTCTTGAATTTTCAAACGCTCTAAAAATCGCCCTTGATCCTCCATTTCCAATCCCCCTAAATCCTCTTTTGGGAAAGTATGAGATGAGATTCTTTGCTTCAAGGTTTTTGAAAAAGCTTGAGCAAAAAGGAATAAGAGTTTTGCAGGAATGACATGCCTAGAAAGTTTTTAAATTATTTCCAGACTTAATTTGGAAGAGCCATTAATTTTAAATATATTCACCAAAAAAACTGAATACTACTTAAATTATTCACTTTTTGGGAATTTATATCGTTTTTTCTTAATAGAAAGCTATTTTTTATGTTAAAAGTTGGTGACAAATCTTGTCAACTATGATATAATATAGACAAATAAGGGTATATTGGTATTTAGTTTGATATGATTTGTCTTCAGAAATTCATATTGAAAAGGTGTATAAAATGGAGAATGGACGGGTTAGTGTTATAATTCCTACTTATAACCGTCCCAGGTGGCTGCCAGAGACAATCGAAAGTGTTCTCAATCAAACTTACAGTGATGTTGAATTAATCGTTGTAAATGATGGCTCTACAGATAATACCGAAGAAGTAATAGAATCCTACCGGGATAAAATAAGATACATTTACAAACAAAACGGTGGACCGGGTTCGGCGGTGAATCGGGGTATAGAAGAATCCACCGGTGAATATATAGCAAGGGTTGATGATGATGACCTTTTTATGCCTGAAAAGGTTGAAATTCAGGTAGGGGTATTCCAGGAGAATCCAGACGTTGGCCTGGTAGCCAGCGGACATCATATCATTGACACAGAGGGTAATATACTGCATACTAAATCTGTGCCGGATTTTTCAAAGCACGGCGGCCTTATTACCATGCTTAGACATTGTATATTTAGTCAGCCAACTGTGATGGTCAGAAAAGAATGCTATGATAAAGTAGGGCTTTATAAAAACACCTACGCCCAGGATTACGATATGTGGATCAGGATAGCCAGATGCTACCCGATGAAAGCCATAGATAAGCCTTTAGCCATGTATAGAAGACATGACGAGAATCGAAGCGGGAAGGAATCCAGGAAAAAGGTTACAAATGATATTCGAGGTTTTATCAAAGAGGCGATGGATGATATTTCCATAGAAGAAATGTTTCCGGAACTTAATTCTGTTCCTCATGCTCACGATGTCAGGGGAGCAATATTTCTTAGCCATGAAATTTTTAAGGAAGCTGGCAAGGAATTTTATACAGCGGCGCAGATGGAACCTAATAACATGATACATCCTTTCTGGCTTGGTATACTTTTGCGGAGAATAGGTCGCTATGAGACAGCGGTGGATTGCTTCAAGCAAATTTCGAGCAACAGCAATAATGGTTTGCATGAACTAGCTTTGAAAGCTCTGGATATAACTGAAAGATTTGAGGCAACTGATCCTGAAGATGAAGAAGCCTGGGGCCAAGTTCGACGGGATTCTTTTGAGGAGTACGACGAACTTATGGATATGACAATGGCTATTATCAAGGGAGAGGGATTTTGAAATTATCGCAGTTTACAATTTTTGTTCCTCTGGGTAAAAAATACCTGGTATTTAACACTTTTAATCAGGCAACGGCTGTAATAGGTGAAAAATCCAGAAATATATTAAATAATTTACCTGAAAATCCCGATAAGGAAGAACAAAAATATATTGATAAATTTACAGAATTGGGCTTTATTGTGGATGAATCGGCTGATGAAGCCGGGGAATTAAAAGATTGGTACGATAAGGCCAGGAGAGATACTTCGATACTAAGAGCTACTGTTTTAACCACCTATGACTGCAACTTTGCCTGTGAATACTGTGTAGAAGAGGGTGTTAAGACTTCAATAAGAATGGATGATGAATGTTCCCAAGCTGTTGTTGACTGGTTTGTAGAAAGAGCAGAACTGAATAATACAGAAAAGATAGTTCTTTTATTTTACGGCGGGGAACCATTGATGAACCCCCGGCCGATCGAATATATAGCTTCCAGGTTACATGAGTATTGTGACCAGAATAGGCTGTCCTTTATTTTTACTATAACCACCAACGGTTCGCTTTTGAAGCCTGAATTGATGGAGCGGCTTACACCCCTGGGACTAAAGAGTGTAAAAGTTACCCTTGACGGAGATAAAGAAGCTCATGATAAGAAGAGGCCATATAAGAATGGTAAAGGCTCATTTGATAGGATAGTTAAAAATCTTATTCAGGTTTCGGATGAGGTGGGAATAAAAATAGGCGTAAATATTGATAAAGAAAACCTTGAAAGTGTTCCACGAATGCTGGATTACCTGGATGAAATAGGTTTAAAGGAAAAAATTGAGCAAATAAATTTCAGCCCGATAGTGAACATTGAAAACCAATACGGAGAACTGAAGCCAACGAAGCAAGCGGATTGTGTGTCAGCTTCGGAAGACTGGGCTAAGGAAGACCTGGTAAAACTGAAGTGGGAAGCCCTTAACAGGGGTTTTAATGTTGATACAAATGCAAATTATACTGTATGCAGTATGAACCGGGATGGTACGGTTCTGGTTATAGATCCAGTGGGTAGGATGTATACATGTCCTGCTTTTGTGGGAAGAGAAGGATTTGAGGTTGGGGATGTATACAGCCAGGAATTAAGCCAAAGACATGAGGATTTGATAGGAATTGAAGTTCCCGAAGAATGTTTTAAGTGTGCTTATATGCCATATTGTGATGGAGGATGTAAACATGCAGCATATGTAAAATATGGTGATATGAGTAAGTTAATATGTGAGATGGATTTTATAGAAAGATCTATTTCGGAAACATTGAAGATGAAACTATTATCAAGGATTAAATAGGAGGAGTAGGCGGCAGAGAGGTGCTAAAGTGACGAAATCGGAGAAGCTGTTTGATCTATTACGTTATGTTCAGGAATATCCAAGCCTTACAGCCGGGGAACTGTCAAAACTATGCGATGTAAGTGAACGAGGGGTTTATCGGTATATTAACACACTGGCTAATTCAGGAATACCCATTCGCTTTGATGGTCAAGGTTATCGACTTCTGGACGATAGCTATGATCTTTTCAGAGAAATAGACCTGGACAGCCTTCGCGCAGCCCGATATTTGATCTCAAAGGGTATGAAATACTGTGAGGATGATAATATCAAAAATTATGGTGAAAAGCTGCTGAAATTAATAGATCAGAACATACCTTCGGAGAAGTTTTTTGGAATGATAAGAATTTTATCTAAAGGTGCAAAAGCAAAAAATCGGGGCGGAGAATTAATTATAGGTCACAGCAGTAAGCCCAGTATTATTAATCCGATTTTAACCAGCGATACCATATCAGCAACTATAATGAATCTGTTATATAGCAGTCTTCTGGATACTGATGGTCTTGATAAACCAGTGGGAGATGCTTGTAAAGAATGGAAAGTATCCAAAGATGGTTTAAGGTGGACTTTTTACCTTCGAGATGATGTGTATTTTCATGATGGTCATCCACTGACATCACATGATGTGGAATTTACTTTCAGAAGTATTATGGATCCTGCTAATAAGTCACAATTACTAGAGCGATATGTGTTGATTGACCGTATGGAAACACCCGATAAATATACTTTTATAATACATCTAAAATATCCATTTGCCCCCCTTGCCCATCGTCTTGATTGGCCGATAGCACCCAAACACCTTCTTGAAGGTGAGGATTTCTGGAAAACACCATATAACCATTATCCTATAGGCTCAGGCCCATTTAAATTTTCCGGTTGGGATAAAGATGATACTATAACACTTGAGGCCAATCGTGATTATTATGAACCAGGAAGACCGATCCTTGATAACCTGGAATTTAAACACTATCCGGATCGTAAAGAAGCTGTAAACAGCATAAGAAAGGGCGATATTGATATAGCTCTTGATCTTGCTGCTCCTGATCTTTTATTTTTAAACAGCAAAGGTAAATTTCGGGTTTATTCGTCATCTGGTGAGGCTTATTATGCCCTTTTTCTTAATACCCGGGATCCTATGCTCAGGGATTTAAGAGTTCGCATAGCTTTAGATTATGCTATTGATCGGGAATCCATTATTAATACACAGCTTAAGGGACATGGGGATATATGTACCGGACCTTTTAGCCTGGATTCATGGGCTTATAACAATTCTGTGCAACCAACCCCTTATAAACTTGAGAACGCCCGTCGTTTAATAGAACAAACTGGATGGGAATACGATTACAACGACGGCTTTTTGAAAAAGAACGGTAAGTTATTTGAGTTATCTGTTAATGTAACTACCTCTTCGGATATAATGCAACGTATTGCTATTGCTATAAAAGCTCAGCTTATGAAACTTGGGGTAAAAGTTGATATAATATATACGGAGTATACAGAACTTCAAAAGACAGATTGCCAATGTTCTTTATTTAAAATACCTTTTGGTGCGGATCCGGATTATGCTTATAGAATATGGTATTCAGACTCTCAACTCAACGTGACATCTTACAATAACAGTCAGGTTGACAAGTATTTTGATGAAGCGAGGAGCGAAGTTGATCTGGAAAAGAGGAAGGAAAAGTATCAAAAAATACATGAAATAATTCATGACGATTATCCGGCTATATTTTTATTTACGGGAAACGAATTTATTAGCAGCAACTACATACTTGACAAGACTTACATATCTTCGATTTTAAGCTTTCTGACAGCTTCAAAAGACTGGGAAATAATAACTAACGACGAAGAAATAGATTCGGTTTCAGATGAAAAGCAAAAGGTAAGGGTAGTGTTTTAAGGAATGAAACAGAATTCTTGAGAAAAACAATAGCAATTACTATTAATTATGCTTTAAATTATGCGTACCTTTTGCAGTCTCAATTTACCAGTAAGTGGTAAAAGGAGAGAGACATGCTATCGTTTTTTGACTACTCAAGAATTCTGGAAGATATTCTTGACTGTTTGTTTGGTGATGATAACTCTGACCTTGACGATGTAGATGTAGTAAATAATCCCAGCGCAACAAAAACGCTTTCGGCATGTTGCGCTACAAGCTATACAAATTATGGCGGTTAAGTCCGTCTGTTAAAAACAAACTTATAAAACACTCCGCTAATTTAATATAGAATGATCAGACTGCAAGGGTACGCTTTTTTCTTATATTATAATTTAATATCATTCAATTATTTTTGGCACTTCAAAGAGGTTGTCTACATTGCTTGGAGCATTGGATAAGGCAGCCTCTTTTTTTAGTGATGGTTTGACTTTATCTGGTCTGACAACATTTTTGACAGGGATTACATGGGATGTTGGTTGGACATCGTCGGTGTTTAGTTCGTTGAGCTTGTCTATATAATCAAGAATTTCCACGAGGTGTTCGGTAAGTTTTATTTTATCCTGCTCTGAAAACTCCAGACGGGCCAGATTTGCTACGTGTTCGACTTCGTTTATGTTTAATTTTGGCATTGAAAATTCTCCCTTGATTAATAGATGGCGCTGACTTAATTAGTATCTGCTGATTTTCTATGAATAAATTTAAACAAATTCTGTCATTCCTGCGAAAGCAGAAATCCAGTCTTCTAAACCTGTCTCTTTCTGGATTCCTGCTTTCGCAGGAATGACGGAACCTATACTTATTAAAGGGGAAAATGGTCTTGAAGTTGCTTAAACTTAAATATCTCTGAGTTGTATAACTTTTTCCAGCTTTGCATATTCAGCCATGAGGTTTTTGGTTGTTTTGTTATTAAACTTGACAGTTACCATCATGTTTTTTCCCCTGCCGCTGGTTTTTTGAATTATACCCTCTCCCCAGGTTGGATGCTGTACCCTGTCGCCTTTTTTAAAGTCAAAGGCATCGCTATCATCGTCTATCTTTTTAACGTAAGTTTTTTTCCTTGAGATTACCTTTGATACAGTTGGAGATGTGACTATTGGTGTAGTATCTTTATGACTTGTTCTTAAATCTGAAGGTATTTCATCAATAAATCTTGATGGGGCGTTATTGGATATGCTTCCGAAAAGCCTTCTTTCTGCCGCTGATGTTAAATGGAGTTTTTGCTTTGCTCTGGTTATTCCTACGTAGCACAAGCGTCTTTCCTCTTCCATTTCTGCATCGTTCTGTAAAGCGTTCCATATAGGCATTATACCTTCTTCCATTCCTGTTATGAATACTACCGGGAATTCCAGGCCTTTTGCATTGTGAAGGGTCATGAGAGAAACCTGATCTGCGTTTTCATCCCATGAATCTATATCTGACTTTAGAGTTATACCTTCAAGAAAAGCTGACAGGGAATGGTCTTCGTTATTTTCTTCAAATTCTTTTGCTTCGGATATAAGCTCCAGAGTATTTTCCAGGCGACTCTGGGCTTTAACTGTGCCTTCTTCTTCCAGTGACTTTTCGTATCCTGATCTTTTTAAAATTTCCTCAATAATATCGCCTGGTTTTTTTGTTATGTCAACGCTTTCCATAAACTCTATAAAGCCCGATATGGCTTTCTGGGCCCGGCTTTGTAAAGAGTCTATTGATCTGGCTCGTTTTGCCGCTTCGTATAGAGTTATTTGCTCCTGGTAGGCGAATTCCTCCAGTCTTTCAATGGAGACTTTACCTATGCCTCGAGTTGGTGTGTTGATTATGCGCTTAAGGCTTATTGTATCCCGATTATTAACCAATACCCGTAAATAGGCCAGAATATCCTTGATTTCCATACGCTCATAGAACTTTAAACTCCCTACTATAGTATAGGGTATCCGGGCTATACGTAGAGCGTTTTCAATTGTACGGGATTGGGCGTTCATGCGATAAAATACGGCAAAATCGTTGTAAGTGAGATTTTCATCCGAGTGCATTTTGGATATTATATCCGTTATATATTCGGCTTCGTTTTTTTCGTCGGTAGCCTCATAACATATAATTTTTTCGCCCTCTATGTTATCAGTCCAGAGCCTTTTTTCTTTTCTTCTTTTGTTATTGACGACTACGTTGTTGGCAGCGTCCAGTATGGTTTTTGTTGACCGGTAATTTTGTTCAAGTCTAAAGACGGCTGCGTCCTCATAATCCTTTTCAAAATCCAGGATATTGCGAATATCTGCACCGCGCCAGGAGTATATGGATTGATCATCGTCGCCAATAGCGAAGATATTCCTGTATTTTTTCGCCAGACTTCGGGCTATTATATACTGGGCGTGGTTTGTGTCCTGATATTCATCTATGAGTATGTATCGGAATTTGTCCTGGTAGAACTGCAACACTTCCGGTTTTTCCTGAAATAACCTTACAGTAAGCATAAGCAGGTCATCAAAATCCAGGGCATTATTTTCAGTCAGGAGTTTTTGATATAATTTATAAGCGTCAGCTACCCTTTCTTCAAAAAAGCTACCTACGGATTTTGCGTAATCCTCCCAAGTCTGGAGGTTGTTTTTTGCATTGCTTATGGCGTTGAGAATGGAATGAGGTCTTGTCTGTTTTGGATCTATTTGAAGTTCTTGAAGCACCTGTTTTACCAGAGTTAGCTGATCCGTGGCATCGTATATGGAAAAATTTCGGGAATATCCCAGATTTTCTATGTTATCTCTTAGAATACGGACACAGCTTGAATGGAATGTACTCACCCATATTATGGAACTGACAATACCAACGAGTTCCTCAAGACGGTGTTTCATTTCATCGGCGGCTTTGTTTGTAAATGTGACAGCCAGTATATTTGTGGGAGATACGCCGCGCTCTTCAATTAAATAAGCTATGCGATGGGTAAGAACCCTGGTTTTTCCACTTCCTGCTCCGGCTAAAAGCAAAAGCGGACCATCTCCGTATTGAACTGCCTCTTTTTGTATTTCGCTTAATCCATCTAATATTCCCATGTTAATTTGTCTGCTCCTTGTTTATGATACTTGTTTCTTCCGGGTTTGGTGTGGTTATAATTAAAAACTCTCTCATTTTGCCATTTCTGCAAAATCAGGAATACAGTCATAATGTTAGGCTTCTGGATTCCTGCTTTAAGCTTTTGGAAAAATCTTGAGCAAAAAGGAATAAGAGTTTCGCAGGAATGACAGCATAAAGAAGTTTCTTGTCTTTACCGTACCAAACCCGGAAGAACAAAAATTTCAACCTACTAAATTGAGACAGATACTAACCGAATTGCAAGATTGCTGATATTATGTATATTCTTCAGGTGAAATGTAGTATTTTTCTCCCATTCTGTATTGAAGCTGGCGACGGGTTATTCCCAGTATTTTTGCAGCTTCAGTTTGATTTCCTCCGGTTTTTTTCAAGGCTTTTATGATTAAATCCCTCTCAATATCATCCAGAGATACACCGTCAGTTGGTATGTCTCTTATTATTTTTTCATCATCGGTGTTTAACTGGCTATAGTCCTGTAATTCTGAGGGAAGATCCGAGGGTTTTATTATATTATTTTCACCCATGACAATAGCCCTTTCTATGCAGTTTTCCAGTTCCCTTACATTTCCGGGCCATGTGTGGGATTTAAGCAATAACAAAGCCTCCTGAGATAATTGCTTGATTTTACCGTTGTTTTTGTCTTTATATTTTTCCAAAAAGTGATCTACCAGCAGTGGGATATCCTCTTTTCTTTCTCTCAGAGGAGGCATAGATATGGAAACTACGTTAAGTCGGTAATATAAGTCCTTTCTGAATTTATTTTGTTTTACAGCTTCTTCCAGATCCACATTTGTTGCGGCTATTACCCTGGCATCGACCTGAATAGTCTGAGTACCCCCAACCCTTTCAAGCTTTTTTTCCTGTAGGAATCGAAGTAGTTTTATCTGGACGCTCTGGTTGATTTCGCCAATTTCGTCAAGGAATATAGTACCTTTGTCTGCGCTTTCAAACATACCGATCTGTCGGCTGTCAGCACCTGTATATGCTCCTTTTTCGTGGCCAAAGAGGGTGCTTTCCAATAGAGTTTCGGGAGAAGATGCGCAGCTTACTTTTCTGAAGGGATATCTCTTTCGGGAACTGTTGTAATGAATTGCCCGGGCGGCTAACTCTTTACCTGTGCCGGTTTCACCTAAAAGCAGGACAGTAACGTCTGACTCAGCCACTTTCTTCAAGTCTGCGTATATCTCCTGCATTTTCTCGCTGTGACCTACGATGCTTCCAAAACCGTATTTATCCCTTACTTCCTCCCTCAATCGTTTATTTTCTTCCAGGATTTCCTTGTTTTGTATTGCTTTTTTTATCAGCACCTTTAGATGGTCTATTTTTAGAGGGGTTAAAGGCTTTTCAAGGTAATAAGATGCACCGTTAGCCATGGCTTCAACGGCGGATGAGAGGTTTCCATAGGCGGTTATGAGTATAACGGATGAATCCTCGTTTATCTTCTTTATCTCCCTAAAAAGCTGTAAACCGTCCATATCGGGCATCCTGACATCGGTTACGACCACATCGGCATTTTTTTCTTTGAATTTTTCCAGAGCGTCTTTTCCACCGGATGCGGTTTGAACCTCATAGTCTTCCCTTATCAGGATTTTCTGGAGCATCCTTCGTTGAGTTTCTTCGTCATCTACTACAAGGATTCTTGGTTTCATTTTGTTATCAGTAATCACCGGGAAGTTCATCCATTATTATGAATAGGGCAAAATTATAGTAAAAGTAGTTCCCCTGTTTATCTGGCTTTCTACTCCGATTTCCCCTTCATGGGCATCTATCATTCTATATGTAATGGCCAAACCCAATCCTGTGCCGTCGGGTTTTGTTGTGAAATATGGTTCGAAAAGCCTGTCTTTATTTTCCTCTGGTATGCCAGGACCTGTATCGGTTATTTTTATAACAGCGTTTTTCTGAACGTCGTTTTTTTCCGTGGTGACAGTCAATTTGCCACCTTCTGGCATGGCCTGAATGCTGTTAATGACGATATTGGATACGGCCTGTCTTATCTTGTCAGGATCGATCCTGACATATATAATATCACTGGAGTAGTTACAAGTCAACTTAATGTTGGCTATTTCCATTGATGAAACGAAATTTCGCATTATATCGGATAAAAAGCCTTTCAGGTCTACAGTCTGCCAGTTCATTTCAATAGGCCGGGTCAATTGGAGGAAATCTTCCACAATCCGATCCAGTTCCTCCACCTGACGGGTGATAACATCCAGACATTCCTGGGCTTCGGACTCAGGTTGATCCTCTATCGTATCCTTCAGGTATTGTATGGTCATGGCAATGGAATTGAGGGGATTACGGACTTCATGAGCAACGCCGGCAGCCAGATTACCCAGGGCTTCTAATCTGCTGGCGTGTTCGGAATTTATCTGATCGATCATCCTGTTGAAACTCTTACTCAGACGACCTATCTCATCGTTTGATGACTCCTCAGACCTGGCCCCCAGATCCCCGGACTGGACAGTAGATATTGTCTCCATTAATCGTTCCAAACGGCGGACAATAAGGTAGCTGGTGAGGGGTATAATGAAAATAGTCAGTGTTACCGCTATCAGGGTTATGGACAGCAGATTTCTCATGCGCAACTGCCGGGTGTAGCTGGCAATGCCCCGGGCTGAGAACATGATTTGAAGCGCACCTAGTTCCTCGTATTCGTACTGGCTGAACCTTATATACGGCAAGGTATATTCCACGACCCAACGACCGTAATAACCCTTGGGCGGATACCGCAGGCGCATTTGTTTGGAGTATATCCTTTGCAGACCTTCCTCGTCAATTTTGTTATCCAGATTTTTTTCAGTGAGACTGGCAATTACAATGCCGTTGGAATCAGTGACATTTATGTCTACTATCTCTAAATCCGCTTCTCTTAGCTTTTCGGTTAAATCCAGAGTTCTTATGATCTTTGCCAGTCTTTCAGGATCGTTTTCGCCGGAAATTCGTTCCTGTATCCTGCTGGCTATATCCCTCATGGTTGCGCCTTTCAGATAATCTCTGATAACTGACAAAACGCTTTCCTGCTTGACCATTCTGTCGTTTATCAGGAAGAAGATCGTCATGGTCAGGAGGATAAAGCTGTTTATTATCAGTGTGTATTTCCATTGCAGGCGCATTATGATTTACTGTTTAACGGAATATGTTAAGTAATCGTTAAAAAATGAAAAATGTGTTTAGAAAATACCTTTATGATTATGGTAAATTACAAAATCTATCATTCCTGCGAAAGCAGGAATCCAGAAAAAATACTATCCTGGGAGACTGGATTCCTGCTTTCGCAGGAATGACAACTAAATTATGTCCATAACATACCTTAATTGCCGATTTAATCAATGGGATATTGTGTTTAGATTTTTCTCGGATCAGTTATTTTGCCTGTTAATGCGCTAACTGCTGCTGTGGCTGGTGATGCCAGATAGACATAGGATTTGGGATTTCCCATACGGCCTAAAAAATTTCTGTTGGACGTTGATATACATGCTTCATCGTCGGCCAGGATTCCCTCATGTATACCACAGCATACGGCGCATCCGGGGGAGCTTATGGCGGCTCCGGCTTCTACCAGAATGTCAAGGATTCCCTCTTTGCTGGCCTTCAGGTATACGTCTTTGGATGCGGGTGTTACCAGTAACCTTACATCCGGGTGCTTTTCCTTTCCCTTCAATATATCTGCAGTAATTCTTAAATCCTGCAGGCGGCAGTTGGTACATGAGCCGATAAACACCTGCTGGACTTTAATATCTTCCGCTTCTTCAACGGATTTTGTGTTGTCAACTGTGTGGGGAAAGGCTACAATAGGCGTTAATTTACTGACATCTATATCGATTGTTCTTTCATATACGGCGTCAGGATCGGCAAAAACAGGACGGAACTTTTCTGGTCTTCCCCGATCTTTGAGATAATCTCTTGTTATGTCGTCAGATTCAACCATGCCGGTTTTTGCACCGGCTTCTACTGCCATATTGCATAGAGTTAGACGGCCTGACATTCCCATGTTTTCGATGATTTCACCACAGAATTCCAGGGCTTTATATGTGGCCCCATCAGCACCTATCATGCCGATTATGTGTAGTATTAAGTCCTTAGGATATACGCCCTGGGGGAATTGACCTGTTACATTGATTTTGAATGTTTCAGGAACACGCAGCCACGTTTTACCCAGGGCCATAGCGATGGCCACATCTGTAGAACCCATACCTGTGGCAAAAGCACCCAGAGCGCCGCCGGTGCATGTATGGGAATCTGAACCAACAAGGATATTGCCGGGATTTACGTGATCCTCTGATATTACCTGATGGCAAATGCCGCAGCCTACATCGGATAAAACCGCGCCGGTTTTACGGGCGAAATTTCTCAGCAACACATGGTCGTTGGATAATTCTGCCCTGGGGCTTGGGGATGAATGGTCAATAAACATAACTGTTCTTTCCGGATTGGCCAATTTTTCCATATTCAGTTTTTGTAGTTCTCTTACGGCCAGGGGACCTGTGCCGTCCTGAAGAAGGCACAGGTCAACGTTTGCCACAACAAAATCACCAGCAGATACATCTTTACCGGCTTTTTCACCTATTATTTTTTCAGAAATAGTTTTGCCCATCTTTTTATTAGCTGTTCGCTACTCCTGTTCTTCGAGTTTTACAAGTTCCTCAAATCTTATGTCTACGCCTATTATACCGACTATTTTCTCCAGTTGACTCCTTATAGGAGCGGATACCGTTATACAAAGAGCACCAGTATACTTTGAAGAATAAAAGTCGGTAACATGAACCTTGCCATCTTTAAGGGGGCCAATAAACCAGGGACGGTCAGAGAAGTTGTCGTTTTCACTTACGGTGGCATATTTGGCCTGGTCTTCAGGATGCACGATAACGTGGGTTACCATATTGCCTTTAAGGTCAGTTATATAAATCCACTGAATGAAAGGATTTTCATCAATGAGTTTTTGCATTATAGCTTCCTGCTTTTGGTTATTCATGCTTCTTATGTCAAGCAATTCAGCAACTTGTTCGACCAGATGAACGGCAATATCACTGGCTTTTTGCTTTAGTTTATCCAGATCGGACTCGAATAAATCAGGTAAAAACTTTCGAGCCTGCAGGAGCATCTCTGCAGATGAAATACCAGTTATCCGGCCTACTTTATATTGATTTTCTACCCATTCATATATTCTTACAACTCCCGGATGACGCTTGTCCAGTTTATCATCACCTTCAAGTTCCAGATGGCTGTTGACCCAGTATGCCACACCTGCAAGGCCTGATTTGTCCGATATGGTAACATCAACAGGACGATTCAGGATTTTTCCGGTATTGAAAATAGTATATATTTCGGGATTTTTTAAGACGCCGTCAGCATGAATTCCTGCCCTGGTGGTGTTAAACTCAGAGCCAACAAATGGATAATTTTCCGGTATGCGAGTCTTTAATTCAGTTTGGAAGTAGTTTGCAATTTCTGTAATGACTGACGTGTTAATGCCATTTGTTTCACCTTTGAGGCCTATATATTCCATGATAAGGCTTTCAATTGGTGGGTTGCCCGTTCTTTCACCAAAACCTAAAAGTGTTCCGTTGGCGGCAGAACAACCATACAGCCATGCGGTGGCGGCGTTTATATGTACCTTATGGAAGTCGTTATGACCGTGCCATTCTAGATTTTCTGGAGGAACACCGGCTTCGTTTATAAGGGCATTCATCATCTTGGGAACGCTGCGGGGTAAGGCTGCGCCGGGATATGTAACACCGTATCCCAGGGTGTCACAGGCTCTTATCTTGATGGGTATACCGCTTTCGTCGGAACGCTTCATAAGCATCTGGACAAAGGGTATAACGTAACCACAGAAATCAGCCCTGGTGATATCTTCAAGGTGACACCTGGGTATTATGTTATTTTCCAGAGCGGCATCTACAACTTCCAGATAATCATAAGTGGCCTGTTTTCTGTCTTTGCCAAGTTTCAGAAATACATGGTAATCAGATATAGACATGAGAAGGCCTGTCTCTTTCAAGCCCATCTGTTTTACCAGTTCAAGATCGCCTTTTGTGGCTCTTATCCAACCGGTTATCTCCGGATATTTATATTCCCTTGCCATACAACGCCTGACAGTTTCTTTATCCCGATCGCTATACAAGAAGAATTCTGATCGTCTTATTATGCCATTAGGGCCACCTAATCTGTTCAGAAAATCGAAAAGATCTAATACCTGTTCTGTGGTATAAGGAGTCCGGGCCTGTTGGCCGTCTCTAAAGGTGGTATCAGTTATAAACATATCTTCTGCTGGATCCAGAGGCACTATTTTATAATCAAATTGTATCCTGGGAACAGAATCGTAAGGATATATGTCTCTTAGCAGATTTGGTTCTTCTACATAATCAATACTACAATCAGTAAAATTTGTTTTCAATAGAACTTTTGCTTTATTTATTTTATTCAATTGGATGGAATCCTCCTTTGTTATTATTTATATTAATCCGAAAATATTAATTTATAGATCAAGCTTTCGTCTATATTTTGCTGGGTATTTAGAAGTGTTTTTATTTATGCCAGCTATTTTTGCGAAAGTGAAGATTTTCGGATAGATCTTACTCAGGCGTGTTTTTTATAATTACCTAAAGGGAATCTGAGTGAATTATAGCATTACAAGGGCATATATTCAAGCTTTTAGTTTTGGGTCCGAGCATAAATTTCTTCCGTGAAGGTTTTTGAACAGGTCAAAAACTTACTATACATGTCACCCTGTTCCTTGCAATGACACAGGATTGTAAAATTTATGCCTAGTGGTATTGACGAACCTGTTTCAATTTATTGTGATAAAGATAAGAAACTTCTTTATGCTGTCATTCCTGCTTTCGCAGGAATGACAGGTTGAGAAAATTTTCAAATTATTATCATACTCAGGCCGGAAGAGCCAAAGTTTTCATGGACATAAATTTATGTTTGGAGAGGAGGTTACTACGAGTGTTGACGGGAGGGATAAACATTCTGTAACATGGGGTGGAATAAATAGTAAGAAAAAAGGACGCATTAAAAATGCGTCCCTTTATTAATTATGATTCAGTATTACTTACTACAGGATTAATGATTTTTTCTTATTGCGCCCCAGCTTGTAGTCAGATTGTTTGCAGGTTTCTTGGGCGCAAAGAATAAACGATCAGAAACAATAACGCCAAAATCCAGCATTTGATCTTTATCAAGCATAGTTATCTGGACATCTCTGATATAAGCCCTGAATTCCGGGCTTGCATATCTGGATATATCTCTTAATAACCAGAGAATCTGCCAGAGTTGATGCTTTGTCAGGCGCATCTGACCACCTTCCAGTACATCATGAATATCTTTCAGATGCTTTGCTATCATTATGGCACAGCGATGTCTTAACCAGGGATGTTTCATAAGTATACGGGCTAATTCCTCTGAATGATCTTCGTAAAGTTCACCAACGAGGGTTTCGCCATCTACATCATTGATCAAAACAGTGTCGCGATAATGTCTTAGCAGCGGTACTGCTGTTCCTGAACCTGTGTCGGCGAACATATCGGCATAAACAAAAGTCCAGGCTACTGATGTATTTCCCACCAGCCAATTACAGATGTTGGCCAGGAGTTGAGGAACATGACCATCCCACCATGTGCCGGCTTCATCTCCCAGGTAAAGGGTAATTCCTACTACGTTACCCTTTGTGGCCACCATTGGATTACCATCGCTCCACCATGCCACCAGATCAGCGCCGGCCCGGAGTTCTGTTTCTTCCCTTCCATCACCCCAGATAGCTGTGATTGCATAGGGGATTGACATAA
Organism: Candidatus Poribacteria bacterium; assembly: GCA_014730235.1. Lineage (GTDB taxonomy): Bacteria > Poribacteria > DTPJ01 > DTPJ01 > WJIO01 > WJIO01. Next base: position 7,251 of record WJIO01000416.1, on the reverse strand, counting down.
TATTATGGAGATCGTTGGCTCCCAGAACATCGCCACCCAGGGGGCCAGAACCATTCATCAGTGGATCGTATCCATCATCCATAAATCTGCCACCTATGGCTATACCTGGAAATCTTGAAGGACTGGCTACTATTACACCGCCGCCCAGATCGGCATAGTAGGCCAGGGCATCACCAAGGGTGTCTGTATCGGCTATGTCTCCACTTGCCCATACAATAACCACATCATGTTCCAGTAATGTGGCCATATCCGGAGTACCGGCTGAAGAATCAAACCATGTGCGAACATCTATTCCCGGCAGCGTGTCCAGGGCGTTATAGATGGGTGATATCATGGCCAGATCTTCCGCAGTTATAAACATTACGCTGATATATAGGGCATCCAACAAGGCTCTGTCCGCTTTTGGTATATTTATTAACGGTGAACCTTCAGGTTCCCGCATCTCATACCATTCCTGAGCTGACAAGCCTGAACACAAAGAAACAGCTATCAGAACTGATAGCGTTAAAATAGCGACCTTCCTAAACATCTTTTTCCCTCCCGGTTAAAGTATTTAATTATGTTAAGTCACGGAATTAAAATAAACGGCTTTTCAGGGTTCAGTGTGGTAAATATAAGGAACTTTCTTATGCTGTCATTCCTGCGAAAGCAGGAATGACAAGCTGAGAGAATTTTCGATTATAATCACACTAAAACCGGAAGAACCAAATAAACGTGTTATGATTTTAATTAACTCGACAATTTTAAGCCACTTAATCCCTAATTCCATTATCAAATTAATCTGTTTGCATAATTATACTTTAAAATTATAAATTGAAGATGTGACATATGTGTGTCATTGCTTGCCAGAAAAAAGGCCCATTGAGGCAAAATCCCAACAGGCCTTTTTAAAGAATCAGGATGAGAGTTAAATATTAATTACTCTTCATCTTACCCCATGTTGTGGTCAACTTGTCCTCAGCTTCAACGGCTGTGGGTGGTTCAGGATCGCTGTGAAGTATCATGAAATCGTAATAGCCTGCTTCACCATCCCACGGAGTTAATGCTATACCTGTAAGATTCCATCCGCCGCCAAAATCATCAACCAGATTTCGGGTATACATCATCCAGTCTTCTGGAATAGTATCTTCCAGTTGAATTCCTGGCCAATCTGTAACGTTGACGCCGCTGTAGTATCTGTAAGCCCAGGTAGTGTCAAAAGCAAACTGTACCATTATCCCGGTACCGCCGTCTTTTTTCCATGCAAATGTCAGATATGGGTAATCATCAACGGGAAATTCCCATCCCTCAATGATATTATTATATGACTGGGATGGTGTAGCTAAAACAGATACGCTTCCGGCAAAGCTTTCGGTTTCTGAAATCTCTACCACACTGTCTGCATCATGATTGGGGAATAAAGCGGGAAAATCGCCGCCTCCGGCTTCTGATGCGGTATTTTCGTCAAATAAGACTACCATATCAGCAAAGGCCATAGGGCAAATGACTAACAGAGTTATAATCAGCGTACTTAAAAATATTTTCACTTACATCCTCCTTGAGGTTTTAATAAATTGTTGAATTACAATCGTTTATTCTGTAACGATTGTTTTGTAACTAATGTTTAATTTTCCCCCATGTTGTGGTTAATTTACCACTAAATTCTACCGCAAATTGACCAATTTTACCTTCATCTTCATCGGTATGGAGTATTATATGATCATAGTAACCACCAACTCCATCCCAAGGGGTTAAAGCTACTCCTGTTAGATTCCAGTTGGCTCCAAAATCTTCCACAAGGTCGCGGGTATAAACCATCCAGTCTTCTGGAATATCGTTTTCAAGTTGTATTCCCGGCCAATTTGTTACATTGACACCACTAAAATATCTATAAGCCCATGTGGTATCAAAAGCAAGTTGTATCATTATACCAGTTCCACCGTCTTTTCGCCATGCAAAAGTTATATAGCGATAATCGTCATTGCTTATGGGATATGCCCACCCAGCAATAGCGTTATTGTATGACTGAGACGGTGTGCAAAATACTGAGAATCTACCAGATATAGAATCATCGTCGGTTACAGTAACGGTACTACCTGCGTCGTGATTAGGAAAAACATTGGCAAAATCACCATCGCCAGCTTCGTCGTTTTCGTCTTCGTCGAATATAACCGCAATATCCGCCGCTGCCAATGATGCAAGCATCATGGTTATGACAATTACAGTTATAAGAAGTTTCACTTTTTTACCAATCAAACAAAAAGCTCCTTCCTGCTTTTTATGAATAATAAGTAATTTTCAATAAAAGTAATCGTAAAAAAAATGAAAAATGTGTTTATAAAATACCTTTATAATGATGGTATATTACAAAATTTGTCATTCCCGCGAAAGCAGGAATCCGGTCTTTATGTGGAACTACTGGATTCCTGCTTTCGCGGGAATGACAGCATAAAAAGTTTCTTATCTTTACCACACTAAACCCGAAAGAACCACATTTTTTAACGATTACAATAAAAACAATAAAAAACGCGTTTAATATCGAGTATTTTATAACAGATGATACACCTTGTCAAGGCTCAATGCCTATAAAAAAGTAAATTTGTTATCAAACTATGACTTATTCCTTCATTTTTTTTCGTAGGGTAGTACGGCTGATACCCAGTTTTTCGGCAGCTTTAACCTGATTTCCGTCAAATTCATTTAATGTTTCTTCCACCAGTATTTTTTCTACATATTCTGTTATGTCGCTGTATGGTGTGTCTGAGCCTGAATCCAGTGTTTCTTTTAGCACACTTTTGAGAATTTCTTCCAACTCGTTGAATTCTGATTCCTTTTTGCTTTGGGCTATTTTTGATGGGAGATGTTCTGGAAGTATTATATCACTCCTGCATAAGACGGCTGCGCTTTTTATCAGATTTTCAAGCTCCCGGACATTACCGGGCCAGTCATAGGCCATCATTAATTCCATAACCCGGGGATCAACGCCCTTTATATTTCTGCCAAGTTCTTCGTTTATATTGGATAGGAAATGCCTGACGAGGAGAGGTAGGTCTTCTTTTCGCTTTCTCAGGGGGGGGATCTGGATGGAAACTACCCGTAATCGGTAATAAAGGTCTTTTCTGAACTGTCCTGAATTTACGGATTTTGCCATATTTTTGTTGGTAGCGGCTATAATACGTGCTCGCATTTTCAGATGTTCATTGCTTCCCACCCTTTCAAATGTTCTATTGTCCAGCACCCGAAGGAGCTTCATCTGCATGTTATGGGAAATATCACCGATTTCGTCAAGGAATAATGTTCCGTCTTTAACTATTTCAAACTTCCCCGGCTTTCGAGTTACAGCGCCGGTAAATGATCCCTTTTCATGGCCGAACAACTCGCTTTCCAGCAGGGATTCGGTGAGGGCGGCGCAATTTACCGGAACAAAGGGTTTATCTTTTCTGATACTGTTATAATGGATAGCTTTGGCTACCAGTTCCTTACCCACGCCGGTTTCACCTTCGATTAGCACAGTAACATCATTTGTTGTGAGATTCCCTATGGTTTTGTATATTTCCTGCATCTGGGGGGTTTTGCCGATAAGATTATCCTTCTGGTATTTTCCCATAACCTCTGAGCGCAATAAATCCAGTTCCCGGCTTTTTTCCTGAGATTTTATGGCTTTCTGGATTACCACGCCTACCTGATCCAAATCTATAGGCTTTACAATGAAGTCATAAGCACCGGCCTGCATGGCTTCGATGGTGGTCTGCATACTGCCGTAGGCTGTCATTATAATGACATATACGTCAGGATCCAGCTTTTTCATCTCGGTCAAGGCCTGGATGCCATTAAGCTTTCCGGGCATACGGATATCCATTATAACCAGGTCTGGTTTTTCCGAAGCCATCTTATCCAGGGCTTCCTGACCACTGCTGGCTATTAACGGTTCATGACCTTCTTCTCTAAGAAACTGCTCAAAGGCCCAGCATACTTTTTCCTCGTCATCAACTACCAGTATTTTACTCATGTTACAATCCCAATGGCTATTTTTACCTTTGTTCCCTGGTTGATTTTGCTTTTTATAGTTATATTTCCATTGTGCATATCAATCATCTTTTTTACGTTGGCCAGACCAAGACCTGTGCCGCCGGATCTGGCTGAAAAAAATGGTTCATAGACATGTTCCAGAACATCCTGCTCCATACCTGTGCCTGTGTCGGCTATTTTTACCCAAACTTCTCCCTTTTCTCTGTCGTATCCCGAGGAAACATTTAGTTCGCCATTTTCTGACATTGACTGCATGGCATTGACTATTATATTCATTAACACCTGTTTTATGCGATTTTCATCCATCAATACCAGAGGTAATTCCGGTTTTATGTTTTTTACAAGATGGATTTTTCTGTGCTTTAAATCAGCTTCCGTTAATTTTAACACGTCTTCAATGGTTTTTGATATGTCCATTGGTCTCAGATCAAGCTCCATAGGGCGTGCAAAATCCAGAAGTCCGTTTATACTTAGCTCAAGCCTGCTGATTTCATCAAGTACGGCCTGTAAAGGCTTCAGACTTTCCGAATCGTCTTTCAGTCGTCTTTTCAGGAGCTGGACGATCATTTTCATTGATGTCAATGGATTTCTTATGTCATGGGCTATCCCGGCTGCCAGTTGACCTACAGCCGCCAGCTTTTCAGACTGTATAAGCTTATCTCTGGACAATTTAAGCTCAGCAGTCATTTGATTGAAGGAATTTGCCAACAGTCCTATTTCATCCTTTGTATCAACCTCCGCTTTTGCCGTTAGATCTCCAGCGGCGACTTTTTCTGTGGTTTTTACCAGTTGTTTAACAGGTGCGGTTATACTTCCGGCTATCCATATGCCTAAAATGCAAACCAGAATTATGCCTGAAAGGGCAACCAGTATTATAGTTATTGCTGACCTTCGTTTGGCCTGGGCAATATCTCCAATAAAAGATATAAGACAAAGTATAGGGCTTTCGGGATTATTATAGGATAAGGGTTTATAAATGACTTTATAGGGTTGTCCAAGATAAGTTATTTCCCTGATTACCTGTCCGTCTTCACCTTCAGAGAAATGCTGATCTATCTCCGGGATTTTTATAACTGTCATAATAGTTGGTGTCATATCCCGACTAATTGTTGTGGCGGCAATTGTTCCATCCCGGTTGTATACGATTATATCCACCCCGAGAATTTCTCTGAGTTTGATTCTATTGAGAAAATCATCGGTAAATACAAAACCCATATTCAGAAGATTTTCGGAAATTTGGCCCATCTGTTCTTCAATGCGTTCGTCCATTCGCTTATAAACTATATTTATTGTTATCAGAGAGGTGATTACTATGACTGCAGTGAAGATAAGAATATATGGTAGTATAATTTTGGTTTTTATATTCAGTCTTTTGAACATATAAGTTTATCTATATTGGGCAATATCCCACAAAAGCACAGTGCCTCCTTCTGAACCGGATGCCAGGATCATACCCCTTGGGCTGAAGGCCAGGTCAGAAATTCCTTCTCCATGAGGTGAAAGCGTGCCCAGAAATTTACCATTTTCCCAGTCGAGAAGCCTTATTTTTCCTCTATTGTCGCTGAAGGCCAGTATTCTTCCCTCGGTGCTGAAGGCAAGGCTTCTGCCCTGGTTTGGAATTATAAACATGGTTTCTCCTGTTGTTATATCCCATATCCTTATCTCACCATTTAAGGAACTTGCCGCCACAATCTTGCCTTTGGAATTGAAGTCTACAGAGGTTATATATGACCTTGGGCCTGATAAAGTTTCAATTCGTTTTCCCAGTTGAGTATCCCAGATTTCCACATTTTTGTTATACCCGGCCAGGGCTACGGATTCATCAGCAGGATTAAATTTTACAGAGTATACCGAATCCACGCTGGGGTAAAACCTGATGTTCCGGTCTAAATCCAGGTCAAAAGCCCTTATATTTCCGTCGTATGAGCCGTATGCTATAGTTTTGCTGTCATTGCTAAAATCCACAGAAGCTACACCGGATTTAGAACCAGCGATAGTTTTTATTAAATTTCCCGACTCAATATCCCATATTTTAACCTTTTTGTTGCTGGTACCTGCCGCCAGCATTTTTCCATCAGGACTGTATGCAAGAGAGTTTATTACTGTTTTACGCTTTAGCTCGTGGGTGAAGTCGGATTCATCAAAAAAGCTTTTAATAATTTTACCTGTCTTAACATCCCATATTTTTACAATATTATGAACGCCACCGGATGCCAGAGTGTTTCCATCCGGACTGAAAGCCACTACCGTTGCAGCCGATCCAAATTCCGGTAAAGATTTTATTAATTCCGCTGTGCGGAAATCCCAGAGCTTTACATCATCGGCATAATATGCTGCTGCCAGGGTTATACCGTCGGGTTTAAAGGAAACGGATGAAACAATTTGATCATACGATTGGATTTCACTAAATACCTCTCCGTTATTGACGTTCTGGATAACAGTATTACCATTTTCCAATCCCAGGGCAACGGTTACACCGTTGGGACTGAAGGCGGCAGATGTTATGTAGTGGTCGGGTCTGGTAGTTTCACTTACCAGATTACCTGCGCTGGAACCCCATTTTTTTATTAGATTATCTACGGGAGCTGAAACTGACGTTAAAGTCCAGCCACCAGGGCTGAAGTGTATGTAGTCTACCGGGTATTGTTCCCCGCAAAATATTTTTTTCAGGCTTCCGGTGGTTATATTATACAGGTTAAATGTATTGTCTTTAGAACCGGATGCCAGAACTTTTCCATCAGGTGCATATGACAGGGAAGTTACCGAATCGTTATGGACGGAAATATTTTTTATCATGTTTCCGATCTTGATATTCCAGAGTCGAACCTGGTTATCCTCTGAACCCGAAGCGATGGTTTTACCGTCAGGATTAAATGCAAGGCTTGTAACTGCACTTTCAAAGCCTGAAAAGCTGTGGACTATCCTTGTGGTATCGGTATTCCATATTCTTATGGCGGCTTCCCATAAAAGGGATTTAAAGCCGGCAGCTATAAGCTTGCTATCGGTGCTAAAGGCTAAAGACTTTAGCTCATCGCCATAGCTGGGAAATATGGTTATTTCTGTGTATCCATCGGCCTCATACAGCCATACTCCCATATTTGTTCCAATGGCCAGATATTCACCATTGGGTGAAAACTGCACCTGACTTACATGTCCTTTACCAAGTCTTCCAACTGCATTTCGGGGAAGGTTCCATTTCCAGGATTCCTGGGCAGAGACAGGCAGGACAATAAAGGCCAGAAT
>WJIO01000415.1 GCA_014730235.1 Candidatus Poribacteria bacterium | reverse complement strand
GATATAGGGATTACTTTGAGCTAGGAGATATAGGAGACAAAGTTGTAGCTCCAGAAACCCTAGAGGCTGTTGGGCAAGTTTGCGATAGTTCAAGGCGGGACCTGGGCAATGGTCCGCGTTCAGTCATATCAGCGTTTAACAGAATGGTTTTTGTATATAAAAATTATGAAAGGCAATACTCTCCATTAGATTTTGTCGGAGATTGTCTGGATAATGAGATAACCCTTGGAACTGATTCCAATTATACTAGATTGATCAAGGAACTACTTGCCAATAAAGCTATTCGTGGCAAATATGAAGATGCCATAAAGCTACTCGCTGCCTATCCTAGTGGTTGTCCCCAACATATTAGAGAGAAATATAGACAAAATGTTGAAGTAGAAAAACTGGTGCAGAAAACAGGTCTTGGAAGGATCATCTTTGATAGTGGGTATGGTTATGCGTTGGTCAATCTACAGCTGGAAGACATACCGCAAGAATCAGTCATGGATGATATGATGCGAGGTTTCTACAGTCGCTACTCAGCCAGTAGAGAGGACTTGGTATATGCTGTAACTACATTTAGAGATGTAATTATCCCTCAGATATTCACTCGCCAGCAGGGACAGAGCATAGAGGGATGGAAATGGCCTTCCAAATGGAATGAGAAACAAGGTATCTATAAAATTATACTTGAGGGAACCTTCACAGCACAGTATCCAAAACGTACAGTCTCGGTTACATTAGTTTCTGATATTAACAGGAATATTCCAGAAGGATTTATCTCAGACGATATTAACTTCAATTTTATATTTGATCTATCCGCACTAAATGCTGTTAATGAACCAAATAAAGTTGAAGTTTTAACGGGTAGTGCGGACGATAGAAGTATGGTTCGTTTTGCGATTAATTTACTTGACCAAAATCATGCTGTTCGTCTTCAGTTAGCTTCTATACCTGAAAATGAAAAAACAATGACACCACTATTCGCCTTAGCACTTCTAACGTATATGGAAGATAAGGAACTTCCGCAGAATGAACGAACGCAATATAATGTTCTAAAGCAGCGTTTATCGAAGAATCTCATGATATCAATTTTTAACGAAGACATGCTGAAGATCAAAAGCCTAGATGTGGTTTTGGATAATAAAGGAGAAAGACTTATTCCGGAATTGTTCCTTCTTATATGTAGAAAGCATTTTCCTCATTACCATACCTTGATTTGTCAAGCACAATGGAAAAGCAAGATAACACAATATAGTAACCTGCTAAAAAACAAAGAAATATCGCTTAGTATTAAGCGCGGTATTGAACCATGGCAGCCTTCAAAAGATACACGGGAAAGCAGGCAGAAGATAGCTATGGGCTTTAATATTAAAGCATCAAACCTCGAGACTTGGTTGAATGGTATGGAATCTTTGGTAGATTACTCAAAACTGGCAGATGGAATTTTAACTTTTAGAGTGCATCCTCTTGAAGAGTTGGTAATCAAGGAATTAGAGAAGTGTTCTACTGAAAGACAAAGAGAAGTTAAAGTAGATGGCAAAGAATGTCAATGGATAGATGCTACAGATTTCATTAGATTGATTAAGCCATTAGGCTATACTCAAGATGAACTGGAATCGATCTTGGGTGAGATTGGCGTAGCACGTGGCTTCTTTGATACGAAGAAGCATTATTTCCCGAAAGAAGGTAGGAAATTCAGTATTATTTATAGAACTCCAGTAAGTATTCCAGAATTACAGGAATTACTTAGGAATAAGGTACTTGATCTTGAGGAAGCATATAAGCATCTTGAAGCCGTAAGTGGCTTTGATAAAAAGCAGCCATTGGACAATATCGCAAGAGAAATAAACTCTCTATCAACAGAGGAAGATTTTGATCGTATAAAACAAAAACTACACGGATATTTCGAAATCAATAATAGATGGATATTGACAAAGATAGAGGGCCTGAAGGATGAAGTAAACTCAAATTACGCCAAGGTTGAGCAGGGATTAAATATTATTAAAACAAGTGGTGCCGAATCACAGCTTAATGGTCCAATAGAAGGACAAGTAAGATGGATAACTACTTTTAGAGAAACAATTCAAGAAAGCCTTAAAAAGCTCTTAGATGATGCCAAAACCAATCAAGTCCGTTTGGAAAGACGGAAGAGAAAATTGACAAATAAGTATTCCCTCGATGCTGTCGAGATCGCTAAAAATGGTGCTGAGAAAGTTTATGAATTTGAGGGAGAACTAGAAAGGTTTAAGCAAGATGTGGAAAAACTGGAAAGACAGCTTAAGAATATTTCTGACTATCTAAGAGATTACCGACAGGCTTTACAGCTGATTAAGACATCTGGTAGAGTTTATGACAGAGCTTTAAGAATAAGCAGGTCTTCGCAATATAAAGAAAGCAGTTTTTTGGATAAACACCGCCAAATATCCGAGGATATAGAGCAGCATTTGAATAGATACCATATCCAGAATTTAGGGGCTCTGGAAGAATATGCAACCAGATTAGAAGATCTCGAGCAAGAATGTGGAGATTTCTACAGCAGATTCAGAAGTCAATTCTTCATAACTAAAGAAGTTCTTGTATCATTTATGAAAAGAATATCTGGACCGACAAATACAATACGTGAATCTTTCAATGAAGATGATCCAAAATCGAGCTATAACAAGCTATACGCAGAATTCAATGATGCAATTAAGTTAGTGATTAAGGAAATCTCTGATGATTTGAGAAGTAAAAATCGAGATGTTGATTATCTATTTGATATTCTTGATAAAGGCACACAACCGGAGCAAGAAGATATTAGGAAAAGATTCCTTGAAGCTGAGCAAGTGGCTTCTGGACTGCAAAACATTTTAAATATTGGATGGGCAGAGAATGCTCTGGCAAGTATAGATCTATCCCGATGGACTTCAGAGAAGAAACTGCCGGAATCTATGGATAAAGCATCAGTAGAATTTGAAAGAATATATGAAGCCATACGATTGGGCAACAAAGAATATCATAGGATACTTGAACCAGGTGAGGTAGATAAAACAGAACAGGCCGTATGGGAATGTCTGGAGAAAGGTCGCGAGCTTAACTTGAGAGAAGTAATACTCTCGTATATTAACCAAGATGAAGACAAGTCAGGCAAGCTTGATGAGGTATTAGATATACTTAAAGAGTTGTTTAAGAAGAACTTAGTCGATATCAATGTACGAAGGAATTAATAGGGTGAATACCAAGATTATAGATGAAATGTTGGACAGATTTCCCATTCATGTAATTGGCAACCCGCTTTCTTTGTGTTTACTGGAGAATATTAAGCCAGAGCATAGCTATGAATTTTTCAAAAAGCGTCTCGACTGCATTTTTTTAATGCCAAATGAACGCTATGTGATTTTAGAAGACAATAACAAAAGCCCTTTCCCAAAGGCAAATATAGACATTATAGCAACACCTGATAATATTAATGCCGTCATCGACGATAGGCTCGAAACATTCAGCTCGATACTCCTACATCAGAGTGATATAGCTAAGAAGATTATTAACCAGGCATATAAGTATGATATAGTAATCTTCATAATTGTTGACGGTCTTTCCTATTTTGATTGCAGAGAAAGATCAAATATTATACCGTGTTT
>WJIO01000414.1 GCA_014730235.1 Candidatus Poribacteria bacterium | reverse complement strand
GCAAAGCATCTTCCAGATGGCATAAATTCAATACCATTGCCAGCATACAGTCCCGAACTGAACCCGGTGGAGCGTTTCTTTCAGGAATTGCGTCGGAAGATAGCCAACAGGATATTCGATTCTCTGGAAGAACTTGAGGACACTTTATCAGAAGCCCTGGAGGAGTATTTCCACGACGCAGAGAAAGTCAGGGAATTGTGTGCATATCCTTGGTTTATTAAACAAATTCAGGGAAAAGAATAATAATCCCTTATTTATTTAAATTGGTATAACTTTCTATACTGGTTTATATAGATTTTTGAGATTTTCTGTTCTTTTATCAATAGATTTGATAATTTAAGGATTAAACCATTTAGTTCCGGATACATATCTCGAAATCCAATATTCTTATAATTAAAATGGTTGTATAATGCTGAAAGCATATCTTTTGTTAATTCGCCGAGAATGTAGATGTTGTAATCGTATTTTCTCAGGACGATGCCGGGAATTGTGATTATATCAAAATCCCGGAGAGATTCGCTGTTAGAGACCAGATACTCTTCTAATTCTGCAAGATATGGGGCAGATTTCAAAAGTGTTTTTACAGTGGATCTAAGCCTGATAGAAAATAAACACTTGGGGATATGGTAAATATAATCCTGGTAGTCAATATTGTCTTCTATGGCAGTGAAATCTATTATTTTATCAGAGTCTGTCAACCCTTTTCAGTGAACTCTCCTTAATTCGGGTAGCAGTCACCTATTCTAATCCTCCGGAATTGGTGACTGCTATATTTTTGTCGGATCATCTGGTTATTACCACCATCCGCCCTGTTTCCAGGGCAAAAGCGGGAACAAGCTCTCTATAAGTAATCTGATTCTTTCGTTAAATACGGGTTTAACTGTAAAAGTATGCTGTCTGTAGGATTCCCAAATGTCCTCATTACAGCAGACCAGGTTTGTTATTGTTTTATCATCTGCAACGATAACAAGGTCGGCTTTTTCCACGTTATCGTTTTTCACATTTATGTTACAATCTTTATCAATCTCCAGCGTAGATTTAAGCCGAGAACCGCTTATTCCTATGCTTCCCTGCCATCCGGCGTTAATGCTTTTCTTCAGACGCATTTCCAGCAAGTCTGAAATCTCTTCCAGAAACTTTGGCAGGTTAATTACCTTGAACATATTAACCCATCCGTATCTTTTGCAGCTTGGATCAACCATATAACCCGCGCTCAATATTGTTTCTCTATAACCCATAGTTGGATCATGATAATTAATCTGTTCTTTTCCTTCATTTTTTACATAATCATGGATATGAGCTAATATGCTTTTTACAGCTTTATTTTCGTCCTTATAATCCGGGTCTATGTGGATCAGATTTATTTCTGCTTTAGGTTCAAAAGGATCCAAATGGACATCAGTATATCCTATTATTTTATCCTCCTCTTCCGCAACCCTTATCCAGCTTCCATAATTACTCCGGGGTGACCATTCATTAGGACCTACAGTGTTTTGACTATAGTCTTCTCTTAACCTGTCTATTTCGGATTTATCAGCTTCTGTGTATTCCCGGACATTAATCTTTTCGTCACCCTTTATGGACAGTTCATCCTTCAGGCTTCTACCGTAATGCCAGGGAGAACGCCGGTCAACATAACCATTTCGGCAGTATAACCTGTGGGCTACCAGTCGGGTACCTGTGCTGACTGTTGAACATGAGTATCCCTGTTCAGCCATGATCTCACAGGCTTTTGATATGGCCATGCTGCCCAGACCCATTGCCCTGTATATGGGCTTACGTATCCCAAAGCTTTCGATGGTGGAACTTTTTGCAGATATGTTATTGCCAAGATGGAAATCCCTATTAACACCTACCTGAACATGGGATGTTTCATCTCCTTTATATTTTGGACTTACTCTGTAGTCTTTACCTCTTTTATCAACATCAAGTTCCACTACTTTTCTATCGTTTTTGTCTTTCAGGTTGTCCGGGTAAAATTGTTCCCCTCGGGGATCACCAAGTCGTTTTAGCGCATGGCCGGCTGCCAGTTGCAAAAGATGATCCTGGTTTGGAGTTGTCTCAACCAGAGTTTCAACACCTTCTGGATCGTCTGCTCTTGTAAGGGCAAGAGCAGCTTTGAATCTTATTATATCATCTTCTGAATCCAGAAGATGATATAAAACCTCATTACCCCGCCTGTCTTGAGAACATGCCAACTGGCTTGCTGCCATAAATTGCAAATTTTCATCTGTAGAATCCACAAGCTTTAAAAGCTCTTTAACGGCTATAACCTGATTGTGTTTATATTCAACTTCCGGAAGTGCATAATTAATATCCGAAATGGGTTTGCCCTCATTATCTGTGATCCTGAGATATATACCCCATTCACCGTTGTTTATATTGGCTACCTTTAACATCATATTATGGCTGCCTTTGGACAAATCCATCTCTGAAGTATGCTGATCAGGTTTGGCCTTCGATACCTTATCACTGCTGAGTTTTAAATCATTATCCACCCACATCTTTACAGGATCTGAACTTCCCAGCCTGATCTGAATTTTACAATCAGATGATGCCTCTATGTGTGTTAATAGATACGCAGTTGATTCAGTTTTCTTTTCGTTCCAGAAGTATTCTATGCCTGTTCTCTCAAAGCTGTCGAAATGGGCATACGCCAGATCGATATATGGATCATATTTGTAATAATCCAGCTTGCTCCATCGGACTATTCGCCCTTTACCGGCGTAATAGGCCTGAAGGTCAATTCCCGTTTCCGGGGGATACTTCTTTTCAAAACCACATTTTTGGTTGTTATCAAAAGGGCTTGCAATGGCTAGCAGTTCGGGCATTATAAAGCCAATTTTCCGTAGTTCTTCTTTGCCTTTATCGCCAAGAAATTTTAAAACGCCTACAACACGCCGGAATAAAGGTTTGTTTTTTGTTGTAAGAAGCTGATTAATAATTTCAGGGGTTTCATCAGCACATCTAACCCATAAAGCTTCTACAGCTAAAGGGGTAAAATCTTCATTTTCCGGTAAAGCAAGGGATGCTAAAGTATTCGCATTACTATCTTCATAAGCCTTTATCAAGCTGGAATAGTGATTTATAGCATTTGGTTTGTAATTGTAATCCATTATCCGGATTTCCAGTTCATCCGGGTTTTCATGACGCCGCCACCTGGATGTAGCCGTTATGAAAATTGGCTTTTCATGGTGATTAAAGGCAAAACCGCGAGATGGCCTTGTATCCACTCCGGGACTACTTTGCCATATATACATATCCCTTGTACTTAAATCGGCATTATTCCAGATGCGAATTTCTCCCATTATATAGGAGTCTTCCTGGTTACGTCCTGCTGTGGATACGCCACCATAGGTAATAATCTTTTTTTTGTCATTATTATCCAGATCAGCAAGCTGAATATCCCAGACCCAGGAATGTCTGAAGGTTTTCCATGTTGTCTTTGATGTGATTTCCAGTTTTTCATCCAGTATCATTAACTGGTTTGTTGCCCCCTGCCAGACCTGAGAAAATACACCTCCTGCAACTACCAGTTTGATTTTACCATCGTTGTAAATATCACCAGACAGCATACAGGTGGCAAACATGGCCTCATCTTTTATTGCATCACATTTATTTTTAATCATAAGGTCAGGACTAAAAACCCTTATATCGGATTTTTGCTTTCCCTGATGACGGAAATTTACAAGGGTAATTAACTCATCACAGCCATCACCATCAATATCTGCTGTTGTCATACAATGGCCCCATTTGACTATACTTCCGGTCATGGGAGTCCATTTTGCTATTTTCCTGAGATTTATCTGGTGATCATATATTCTCAACTGGATATAGCCGTTTTCACTTCCCTTACCCTCTGTGATTGAAAGGACCGAAATCTCAGCTTTTCCATCGCCATCCAAATCTGAAACGCATAAGGCTTTAGCTGTGCTGTATAATTTTTCAGGAGCTTTCCATGCAATTTGCGATATTAGGGTCAGGTTATCCCTGTAATTTGTATTATATTTAAATGTCCTGATGAAAGGGTATGAATTTTCTATACTTCCCGCCACTATGATTTCATCAATTCCATCGTCATCTATGTCTTTAACTACAACGTCCATAGCTGAACCTTTCCAGCTATCCTTCGCTTTCTGGTTCAGTTCCATATCATAGACAACGATTTCACCTGTTTCTTTACCATTTGAAGAGCAGTTTTTTGGTATAACGATCTCTTGTTGACCATCACAGTCAACATCACCAATATATATCTTCTCGCAGTTTACTATCCTGTGATCAGGTTTATATCTGGTTAATCTCCGGGTTTTAAAAGAAGAATTAAGTTCATGAGGCATGATAAAAAATCTCCTATGTAAACAAAAATAATTCCATAAATAAGACTTACATTATAACACTTTTATGCCTGCATGTTTTTGTCTTTAAAATTTAATTTTACATAGGATTATATATACAAAGAGGTGATTCATGGGGTGAAATGACTGTAACTTCATCACCTTTCCATTTCAATTTGTAAGTTTTTCCACTGGGCATAATTTCTGTGCCTATACGTTCTGGTAAATTGTACCTTATGACGATTTCAGAACCGGGTTTTACCTCGTCTCTGGGAGCATGTAGCCAGGGGCCAATGCGTAGTTTCGGATAATTTTTGCCATTTATTGTTATACTGATGGTATCTTCTGATGTCCATTGGGGAATACGGATCATCACGTTATCCTGTATTTTGGGACGAATTATTATTTCTGCTGATTCATCTCTTCTTGATTCTATTGTGGCCAGGGAATCGGAATAATCAAGACTAAAGTTGATAGTTATACCAAAAGGACTTCTGGTGATGATGGAGTTATAAACATCAACAGTCGTATGTAAAACAGCCGCCAATACATCGTGAATTGAACCTTTGCCATAAGGATCACCATGAACACCCCATGCGCCCAGTCTTTTTTTCTGATTCCTTTCGTCTAGATTACCAAAGTGCTTCATATCATCCTCTTTAATCTGGGCTGGAAGGATTCGGGATCGCATCAATCTCTCCACATCATCCAGCAGTTCCACATTACCGCAGTGTAAAGCTAACCATAATCCTAGTTGAACCACATCGCCGCAGCTTGCTGTCTCAGCAACAGGATCACCGTCGTTGTTGGGAAAACGTGTCTTACCCAGGTCATGGGGTGTCCAACCGGATTCGGAAATATTATTTTTCCAGAGACCATTCCGGTATGTAGCTTCCACCACATCAACATATTCCCATTGTTGGGTAAGTAAACCAAACAGAAGAAGTCCCCGCAGTGTTCCCAGGTAGGAATGATTATGCCCCACGTTTTCCGGTGAAATAATCTCTTCGCGGGTAGAGCCATCTTTATTAACTGTATTTTTCATGTGGTGTCGGGCAATGCGATGCGCCAATCTGATAGCCAGATCATCGCCGGTGGCTTCATAAAACCAGACTATGCCCTCAAGGCTGCGACCACTGTTGGCTGTGGCATCAAACCATGTGTCTTCTGGCTGATTATGACATGGATCGCTTGTATGGGGTATTTTACCGTAGGATTCCAGCTTTGTATAATCAAACCTGCCGTCAGATTTAAAACTCTTATCCATAGTCTCCAGAAGCTTATGGCCGGCTTTTTTCGCCCATTCGCTATTCCGGTATCTTACCAGAGCATTGAAAGCAATCATGGCTTCCCTGAAATTATGGGGATTAATCATAGGTTTCAACCAGGGTACATTGGGGTTATTCATCAGGAGGCCGTCAGGATTGTCTGTAAGGGTTTTGAGGTTACTCATCATGGCGTCTTCCAGATGCTCAGGGATTACGAAACCAGCAGCATCCTCCAGACGCAGCATGGCATCCCACCAGCGGCCGGTATCATGGGCGACCTCATATCCACCTGTGGGCATAAAATTCTTTTCAGGATCGAGCCAATCCAGACAGCATTGACCGGCCATTTCCATTGACTGCTTTAATGTAATATCAGGCATACCCCTATATCTCCTTTTATATTATATATTGTTGCTTTTACCCTATTACTTTATTCAATTCTTTATTGCCTTTGCACCGCTAACTTTCATTGGAATTTTATAAACGGAAGTCCGGGCGGTTATGAAAAAGGTTTTATTATCCGGCCCGCCAAAGGCGCAATTTGCCGGCGCTTCAGGGGTTTTAATGCTCCCTATATGGTTACCTGAACTGTCGAAAATCCATGTAACTCCGGCAGCGACATACAGATTTCCATTTTCATCCACTTTCATACCATCAGGGCCGTGATTGTCTTCTACAACTGAATCGACAAAGATACGCATATTGGTAAGAGAACCATCGGGCTTCACGTCAAAGGCTTTGACGTGTTTTCTTGCTGTATCAGCTATATATAGAACCTTTTCATCAGGCGAAAATACCAGACCATTGGGTTTTTCAAAATCATCCAATAAAAGGGATATTTTACCTTCAGGTGATATTTTGTATACACCCTGAAAATCCAGTTCCCGTTGATCTGATTGCACGCCATATGGAGGATCGGTGAAATATATACTACCATCGGATTTAATGGCCAGATCGTTTGGACTGTTTAGATTTTTAACTTTATAAGCTTCTGCAAGAGTAATTACTTCGTCATCAGCTTTTGTGAGGGAAACCCTTCTGTTGCCATGTTCACAGGCTACAAGTCTGCCCTTGCTGTCTAAGGCCAGACCATTGGAATTTCCACTGGGATTACGAAAAACTTCCAACTTGTGGTCTAGCGTCAATTTGTAGATGGTGTTGGCTGGAATGTCGCTAAAAAGTAGATAACCATCGTGATGCCAGACTGGGCCTTCGGTAAATTTCAATTCGGATGCTATTCTTTCCGGTTCTCCAGCAACCAGATCCGAAAACTTTATATCTGAAGCTCCACCAATCAAGAGGGTTAAAAATAACATTTCCATATATTACCTTCCTTTCATTGAAAATATTTGACTTTTAACCATTATAACTGACATGGATAGCATTTTCAATAACGTAATTGTTAAAAATGGATATCAATTGTTTGTGGCTCTTCCGGGTTCAGTGTGGTAAAGATAAGAAACTTCTTTATGCCGTCATTCCTGCGGCGGAGCGAGGCGATCTCAGAAACATAGTGTATATATAGATTGCTTCGTTACACCATTCCTCGCAACTAAATGGGGATGCAAAATTTATGTTTGTATTCAGACTTTTCAGATTTAAGGTTGATGAAATTAAACAGGAGGGCAAAACTCCAGCTAAACCTTCCGATCAGTGACATTAGGATGGCTTAGCAGGAACACCAGGAGTGTTTAAAAAGAGGGAAGGCTTTCAATACTCGATTGGATTGGGTTTCATGTGTTCACCTTCAAACCCTAAGGGAATGCTGGAGGTAGGGAGGGTATCTGGAAGAATATAGCCCAACCGAGTATATGAAAGCCTTAACAGCTTGTATTACATAATTTGCTGACCATCACAGTTTATACGACCAATACCAGCTACAAGTTTGGCATAAATTCAGTTCTGGTCATTACGAAGTGCAGGTTATTTATGAGCAATTATAAAATAAATTTACCTGCTTTGGTTAAATCCAACCGCAGGATGTATCAGGCTGGACTACCCCTTAAAATAGTTGGTTCTTCCGGGTTTAGTGTGGTAATATTTGAAAGTTTTCTCAGCCTGTCATTCCTGCTTTTGCAGGAATGACCAAAAAGATGAGATTTTTTCTTATTTCCACACTCAAATCGAAAAAACCAAATATTTTAATAATTTTCCATCTCTCTATAAAATTGTCACCGTATTACTCGCCTCATACCTTTTTTAATATTTAATAAAATAATTAATCAAAAATCATCACTGAGTTTTTTGGAGGAGCCAGGTCGAAGTTTAGTTGAAACTCAGTGCCAGACATAAATCTTAATACTTACTGATATTTTTTTTATCAGTAGCGACGCCAAATATATTTGCAAACTACATGCCAAGTTTATCCCAAGAGGGGAGATATACTCAACCGGAATATATAAATTAATTCGACTAAAGTATCAGCGGGTATTATGTATAATGGCAATTATATCAACCCACAAAGGCAATGGATTATGGATTATAAAGGTAAAATTCTTGTGGTAGATGATGAACCGGATATTGGAGAAGTTTTAAAAACCTTACTTGATGAAAAGGGATATGATGTTAAAATTGCTTCCTGCGGTTTGGAAGCCCTGGCAAAGGCAATGGAGATAACGCCGGATTTAATACTTCTGGACGTTATGCTTCCTGATATTGATGGATTTGAGGTATGCCGCCGTATTCGAGAAGATTCATTATTAAATGAAATTCCTGTTATAATGGTTACGTGTCTGGAAGATAAAGATTCCAGATTAAAAGGTGTAGAGGCAGGAGCAGATGATTTCATATCTAAACCTTATGATCATTCTGAATTACTTGCCCGGGTACGCACTATAACGAGATTAAACCGTTATCGTCAACTGGAAAGCAAAATCAGCCGTTTATCAGCTTTATATCAAATTCCGGGGGCCATTAACTCTCATGGTGACGTGGATACTTTACTGGAATTTATCGCTCAACAAACCAAACGGCTTCTTGATGTAGAAGGTGTTTCTATAATATTTAATCATAGCCAGCGGGGAACATTGCAGTTTTCATCCGTAGCTTCTGAGGAAGAAGGTGTTGCTGAGAAGCTGAAAAGACTTAAGCTGCCAAGTGATACGGGTATTGCAGGTTGGGTTCTCCGGGAAGGAAAAACAGCATTAGTAAAGAATCCTGAAAACGATGAACGTTTTTATGGTGAATTTGATGAACATACTGGTCATTCAACAAAATCTGTCCTTTGCACCCCATTGATCAGTAAAGGTGAAACTATTGGAGTAATTGAAGCTATAAACAAAAAGGAAGGAGAATTTACTGAAGAAGATAAGGCTATACTTCAGGCAATGGCTCATAATGTGGTTGTTTCTATTGAAAAATGGAACTTAAATCAAGATCTACAGAAAGCAGAAGCTTTGCTGAAAAATCAAGGTGTAAAGCATAAAAGGACGAATGCAAAAAACACCGATTTTGACTGCATTATAGGTAAAAGTGGAAGAATTCAAAAGGTAATAGCAAAAGCCCAACAGGTTGCCCTTACTGACTCTACTGTCCTGATATATGGTGACACAGGAACTGGTAAAGAATTAATGGCCCAATCTATACATTCCAGCAGTTTAAGGTATAACAAAAAATTTATACCTATTAACTGTGGTGCAATTCCTGAAAACCTACTGGAAAGTGAACTCTTTGGACATGAAAAAGGTGCTTTTACAGGAGCAACCTCCCGGCGTATAGGTCGTTTTGAAGAAGCTGATGGAGGAACAATTTTTCTGGATGAGATTGGTGATATGCCTTATAGCCTTCAGGTTAAACTCCTTAGAGTGCTGGAAGCAAGAGTTATTCGACCCCTTGGAACAAATAAAATTATCCCGGTAGATGTAAGGGTTATAGCTGCAACAAATCAAAATCTGGAAAAAATGGTGAATGATGAAAAATTTCGCCAGGACTTATATTATCGGTTAAAAGTTTTTGAATTGGAATTACCACCCCTTTCTGAAAGACGGGAAGACATACCGCTACTTATTGATCACTTTATATCACTATATAATGAAAAACTGGGGAAAAATGTTTTTAATATTGATGATAAATCCTATGAAATACTTTGTAATTACAGCTATCCCGGGAATATAAGGGAATTAAAACATATAATTGAAACAGCAATGATAGTGACAGAGGGAAACACAATAACACCGGATGTTTTTCCCATTGAAATACGCAATTCTTTACCCGAATCAGAAGGAATTAATATTGATGATGATTTTATTGCAACACCCAAAAATGATAGAGAATTAAAAGAGGCTAAAGCAAAAATCCAGCAAAAAATTGAGTGTATGTTCCTGAATAAACTGCTTTCAGAAAATAATGGAAATGTATCTCAGGCTGCCCGGGAAGCTGGTATGAATCGTTCCTGGTTATCACAATTAATAAGCAGACATAATATCGATCTGGATCAATACAGAAATAGTGTTAGTAATCAATAACAGGTGTTAGTATTTACTAACACCTGTTGTTATCCCAGTCATAGTAAGGGATAAAAGCAAACGTATACTAGTTTATTGTTAGAACGAACTAACAGTTTTAGATTTTTCAGTTATTATTAAAATAAGAAAAAGTGTTGATATTACTGCTTTTATAGGAAATCAACATTTTTTTGAATTTGGAATATTTTTTGCAAGTAATATAAGTGATTTCAAAAGGAGCCAGGTTTTATTAATTATATTTCTTGGGTAAAACTATGGAAAGCGAAAAGCAATTACCAGATACTATACATAAAAGTCCAGAAGTATATTTTCATACGGTTTTGGATACACTAAGAAAAATTACTGGTGTGGATTTATCCCAGGATGATGAATCACTGTTGCTAATCGAGGCAGGAAAAGCCTGTATCGTTTCCGGAAATTGGAACAAAGCTCTTGAAATATTTCAAAGAGCATTTAAATTAACCAGCAGTGAGGAAACAAAGGCTGAAGCATTAAAGCAGATGGGACATATAAAATCAAAGCTTTGTGAATGGAAAGAAGCTTATGATTTTTATCGATCCAGCCTGGAAATCTATGAAAATTCCGGAAACCTGAGTGAGTCCGGTAATATATATAATAACCTGGGTTTCAACCATTTTGAAAAAGGTGAGATGTCCAAAGCAAAAGGATATTTTTATAAGGCTCTTGATATTGCCAATGAGTATAACGATGCAATACTCATGGCAGATACCCATAGCAATCTGGGTATAATATCAAACTCCCAGGGAAAACTGGACGAAACAATACAATATTACCAGAAAAGTATAGACAGTTATAAAAAAGCTGGAGATACTCATGGTTTGGCTCAAACATACCATAATCTGGGAATGACCTATGCAAAAAAAGAAGAATGGAAACTAGCCGGTGAATGCTATCAAAAAAGCATGGATTTATGTATGGACATTGGAGATAATGACCTGTTATCCATAATCTATATAAACCGGTCTCAGCTTTCATTAAACCTTTATGATCCTTCAATTGCTAAAGTCTATTGTGATAAAGCTTTTAAGATATTTCAATCCACAGAAAACAAGATGGGCATAGCGGAAGTTCATAAAACATATGGGATGATATACACTCAAATGAAAGATTGGAATTCCGCAGAGGAATCATTTGAAAAGGGATTAGATATATGTAAGAAGTATGATAATCTCTTAACTGAGGCGGAGATATTTTTTGAGAAAGGGATGATGAATCTTGAAAGAGGTGACAAGATGAAAGCCTTGGATTATCTCCGGCAAGCGATGGAATCTTATAAGAATCTTGAGCTTGATGAGGAAGTAAGTAGGATCGAATCTAAAATTCAGAAGGTTACAAGTTACTATAAATGATTAGAATAAATTTCTTTTTGGGAGGAGTATAATCATGTTGAACACAAATTTCTGGAAGAAGTTTCAAATTGCGAGTTTGGTTTTAGCTGTTTTAATGGTTTTTTCGGTCAATTCAGCTCTTGCTGGTTCAGAAGTTATTGATCCTGAAGAGGGTGGAACAATCCGGATTTGCAAAGGTCTGGCCCTGCGCATATTGCCAAATTCATTTGGGGATGATGTAAAAGAAGAAATAGTTATTTCGGCGTATTTGAATGAAGATCGAGATTCAGTAAATATTTGTTTTGGCCCCAGTGGAACAGTGTTTGAAAAACCAGCTCTTCTTTGTATTACTTGGGAAGCCATAATAAAATATGGCATAATTGATCCTTTCCTTTATAGTCCTGATGGTGGTTTTGTATTTCCTGAAATTCGGAATTGGGGATTATTCTGGAGAATTCCTCATTTTTCCATCTACTATTTCAGACGGAGATAACATTTTATTAAGTTGGTTATCCCTCCGAAACAAAAAAGCCGAATCAGACCAATCCGCCAGGTCTGATTCAGCTTTTTTGATTTTATATCAGATTACTTATCCATTTTCTTTAGTGATTCCAGACTTCTCTTACATACATCGAAGCCCAAACCGTCCTTTCCGCCTTCCTCCACAACATACCATTCAGTATTGTGTAGCTCTTCACACAACTGAAATATTACATCCCAATCGGCTTCACCTTCACCGATAACTGAATCAGGTCCACCACCAAAATCTTTCAGATGGACAGATCGGGCCCGACCCGGGAACTGTTTTAATTCAGCTATAGGATCTCCACCTCCGCTGGCGCAGTTGCCTATATCCATCTGCATTATTACATTTTTGTTTGTATTGCTGAATAACCTATCCCAGGCTAATTCACCATCAACCATCTTAAAATCAAAGCCATGAGCATGATATCCGGTAAACATATCCATGGGTTTTAGTTTTTCTGAAACATCATTCAGTATACCAGCTAATTCCATTATAGTATCAATAGAACTCATTCTCTGGCTGTCAGCGGCTATGATAAGGAAATTATTACCCAGTATCTGGTTCATCTCGATTGTGCGGGACAGGTTATCACCCAGCAGTGCACCGGTGCTAAGATGCATACCGCAGCATTTCAGCCCGTTATCTTCCATCATTTTCCTGATGTCTTTAGGCTTATGACCCATCCATTCTAACTTGTCTCCACCATAACCCCAGGGT
>WJIO01000413.1 GCA_014730235.1 Candidatus Poribacteria bacterium | reverse complement strand
GACGGAAGCTTTGGAGATAATGGCGGAAATATCACAGGAATTGGAAAAAGAGGAATTGTCTTCTGAACAAAAGAGATTATTAAAGGAAATGCTGAATAAGCTGTATGAAAAATTAAAAGATATAGATGGCCTGGAAAAACTTACTCAGGTTGTCCAAAAAGCTCAAAAGACTGATCTATCCACAGAAGCTATGCGGGAATTGATTTCAGCACTGGATCGGGTCAGTCCTCGATCTGCTGATAACAACAGTGTGGGAAAAGTCTCAGAACAACTGGAAGAAGCAAGAAAACAGGTTGCCAGAATTGGTATAAAATCTGGTAATAATCAGACACAGAAAGAAGGCCAGATAGAAACAGGATTGAATACAGCAGCTGAAGGCGCACCGGGGGATAATACAATATCAGGTATGGATGAAAGTGGGATTGATGAATACATGTCTGGTGAGGGTTATGATACTGAACTGGAAGGTCAGGTTGATGAATCAGGTAAAAGTGTATCAGTGGACATGATAGAAAAGCAGGGGCGTAAAAAAGCAACAGTTCCTTATAGTGAGATCTATATGGAATACAGGGATGCAGCCGATGAAAATATATCCAGAAACAGTATTCCCTGGACATATAGAAAACATGTAAAAGATTATTTTGATGCCATAAAACCCAAGGAAAGAAGTGATGGAAATTGAAGAACGGGTTAAAAGCTTTAAAGATGACTTCCGACTGGTAGAGCGGGAAATCGGTAAGGTTATAGTGGGTCAGAAGGAGATTATACAGGGTATACTCCTGTGTTTATTTGCTGGTGGTCATGTTTTGCTGGAAGGTCTGCCAGGACTTGGCAAGACTTTGATGGTAAATACCATGAGTGATGCCCTGGATCTGAAATTCGCCAGGATACAATTTACACCAGATCTTATGCCGGCGGATATTATAGGAACCAATATTGTCGCTGAAGATGAAGCCGGATTAAAGTGTTTTCAGTTTCAGCGTGGTCCAATATTTGCCAATGTGATCCTGGCTGATGAAGTCAACAGAGCCACTCCTAAAACTCAATCCGCACTGCTGGAAGCCATGCAGGAGCATACTGTTACAGTGGCAGGAAATACGCATATTCTGGATGAACCCTTTTTCGTGCTGGCTACTCAGAATCCCATTGAGATGGAAGGTACTTTTCCATTACCGGAAGCGCAATTAGACAGGTTTCTTTTTAAGCTTAGAGTTCAATACCCGTCCCAGGAAGAGCTTTTAAATATTCTGGACAGAACCACAACAAACGAAATACCAAAAGCAGAAAAGATACTTGATGCCCAGAGGGTAATGAATATGAAGTGGCTGATCCGGGAGGTAACTGTAGCTTCTCATGTCAAAGCTTATGCCGTTAGACTTGTTTTTGCTACAAGACCGGAAACTGATATATCAACGGATATGGTAAAAAAATATGTAAGATACGGTTCCAGTCCCAGAGGTGCTCAGGCTTTAATACTGACAGCCAAGGTCAGGGCGTTGATGGATAACAGGTATAACGTGGCTTTTGAAGATATACATGCTGTTGTATACCATTCCCTAAGGCATAGGATGATCCTGAATTTTGAGGGTGAAGCCGATGGTATTGATCCCGATCACATAATTGATTCTATATTGCAAGAGGTGCCCCATCAGGATGCTTAATGAACTCATTGATCCGGAACTTCTGAAGCGTCTGGAAAGACTTACTATATCATCCAAAAGGCTTTTTTCTGGAACAATAAAAGGCAGAAGAAGAAGCGTAAAACGAGGAAGCAGCGTGGAATTTGCCGACTACAGAGATTATCAGGTAGGAGATGATCTCAGGTTTGTGGACTGGAACATATATGCGCGGTTGGATAAGCTATTTCTTAAGACTTTTATAGAAGAGGAAGATATTGTTATTCATATTCTGATAGACGTCAGCAAATCCATGACATTCGGTTCACCACCCAAGCTGGGTTATGCTAAAAGATTAGCGGCTGCCCTTGGCTATGTAGGTCTTGTAAATCTGGACTCAATAACTATATCTACTTTTGCCGAAGATATAAAGCAACGTTTTTTGCCGGTGAGAGGCAAAGATCAGATATTTAACATAGCTAATTTTATTGGCGGAATTGAATCTGCTCAAAGAACTATCATGAAAAAAAGCCTGAGGAATTATGCCCTTTCAGCTTTTAAACCCGGGGTGGCTATAATTATATCCGATTTTCTTGTTAATCCCATAGATTATCAGGCAGGTCTTAAATCCATGCTAAATAAGAATTTTGATATTGGCATTATCCAGATTTTAAGTCAGGAGGAAATAAATCCTACAATTTTTGGAGAATTACAGCTTGAGGATTCTGAAACAGGCGAGATTAAGGAAATAACCATAACAGAAAAAATAATTGAAAGATATAAAGAGAGGGTGAAAAATTTCTGCCTTGAACTGGAAGAATTTTGCAGCAGTAATAATATTAGTTATGTAAATATAAGTGTTGATATACCCCTGGAAGAGATACTGCTTAAATCTCTACGCAGAGAGAATGTGATTATTTAGCAGTTGCATCCATAGCAATTTTTTTGAGAACTTTATTTACCTTTTTTATGATTTCGTTACATCCTTTAATGTTATGTCGTCTTGCCAGATAACGGGGATTATTATAAGCTAGCCATACATTTTCTTTTTCATCTTCCCATATTAAAATTTTTTGAGGCAAATCTATAGCAATACTCTGACTACAATTCATCAGTTTTGTGCCTATTTTGGGATTACCAAATATTAGCAGTTCAGTAGGTCTCAATTCCTCATCTACTTTTGCCGCATTTTCAGCATGGTTTATCCGGTTAAATACGGTTAATCCCATATTATTTAATATTGATTCTGCATTATCGGCTGTTTGTTTTACATTATGATTACTTTTTATCTTTACCAGACCGTTTTTGTGTTTATTCTCTTTACTTTTATCTGTGTCTACGGGCGCAAAAGATAGAGAAGTTATAGCAATAATTAAAAATATAGATAAAACAACAATAGTAATCTTGTGCATTCTTATCTCCTTTTGATTACGGTATTATTCAGCAGATTCCTGAACGGCTGCAGGTTTTTGTGAATTCTGCATAAATTTTCTAATTCCGGTATAAAAGAAATATATACCCAGATAAACAAGGAATAAACCACATACAATTATAAGTCCCATGTATATCTTATCGGACAGTAACTGCTTTCCCAGAACAAGGGCAAGAGCAACGGCGGAATACCATACGAAATCTGAAGAAATATGACCAATATAAAAAGTGGTAATACCCACAGCTTTCTTTTCCAGAGAAACCATCATATAGGTAACACCTATAGTCGCCCACCATATCAACCAATAGGGATTGGACAGGCTAGTTATAGCCCCTTTAACAACAAGTCCAGGTCCGGTTAAGCCAGCCTGCTGAACATTTGCGGCTGTAGCTTGGGGCGCGCTTATACCGGAATATGCACTGGTAAGCATTCCATAAGCGAACCATAGCAACACCATACCTCCTACAACTCCCACTGTTCCTGTCACATATTTATTTTGAAGAACGTTCTTAAGTCCTAAAGTCAATGCTATTACTAGTATCAACTCAAGTAGACTATGACCGATCATAAGGAATATAGCAGCCATAAAACCTAACTGAATAACCGAGGTTATAGTGATAGCTAAAAGAGATCCCGGCATAATAGCACCGGAGAATCCGGTCAGGAAAGATATTGATAATATTTTCAATGGTTTCATATATTTGGGATTATTCTCCTTGGTTAATTTGATTATATATTATGATTTGCCATTAATTATAATATATAACATCATACTTTTAGTTGTAATTCCAAAGATAAAAATATGGTTCTTCCGGGTTTAGTGGGTTTATAATTGAAAATCCTCTCAGCTTGTCATTCCTGCGAAACTCTTATTCCTTTTCGCTCAAGCTTTTTCAAAAAGCTTGAAGCAGGAATGACATAGAACTATATTTTTTGAGCATTTTCATCTGTTTCTTCATGCTTAATTCTTATAAACATTGGTTTTAGAGATTTTTTAGAATTCTCTGTATCTTTTATATTTCCACACCCAGATCGGAAAAGCCAAAATATGTAGCATTTTTACAACTTGACTGTATCTTAATTACATATAGTTACATCAACTTACATATTCTTTTATCAAAATAATATTTTCCGGCGGCGTTTCATAAGGAACTGCCCCTGTACCGAGCAATATATTTTCTCTACCATCGGCCATTTTCAATATTCTATCCACGTCCTTTAAAATCTGACTTTTTGAACCATGAGCCACAGTCAAAGGATCAATATTTATCCTGATTTTGACCTTATTTTGATTTTTTAGCTTTTCCATAAAAGTCTTTTGATTGGTTTCAGCAGGACATATTATGTAACTTGTTCCTGTGCTTAATATATCTTCCAGGATTGGTTCAGTATCTCCGCCGATGATACATGGTACTGGATGACCGACAACCTTACTTACCTTTTCCATGGCATTTTTTAAGGCCGGGAGTTCCAGATCGTGGAACTGCTTTGGGGACAATAAGGGTGGGGCGGCTGCGGACTCAAAGAAAGCAACGTCAAGACCGGCTTCCATAACAGCTTTGCATAAATTCACCTGATTGTCCGCCAGTTGAATTAGAAATTTCCTTACTAATTCCGGTCTATACGCCACATCTTCCAGTAGACCGCTGAGACTTCTCAAACTTACAGCTATGGAAAATGGTCCACTGACTGGTATTCTGATATCTGCATCGGGAAATTCCCCGGACAGTTTTTTACCTGCTTCAATGATCATGGGGATACGTCCATCATTTTCAGGATCAAAAGCTCTGAGCTTCTTAAAATCCTCAATTGATGATATAATACCTCTGGTAATAGCTGGTATGCCATTCCCACTGGGATGATCTACCACACAGCCATAGGCCTCAGCTTCTATATTATATATATCAATACCCACAACGATTGGTGTATGTTCATACATCCTGTATGCTTTGCTGTGTGACTTCCAAAGTAATTCCAGATCGTGAGAAACGTTCCAGGGAGATCTTTCTATAAGAAAAGCTGCATGTTCATATACAGAGGGAGAAAATTGTATTTTCATTATTTTTTCCATGTGTTAAACTAAAGAATATACTTTTGATATTGATATAACACTATTTATCCATTTTGTAAAGCTTTATTTGTGAAAAAGCACTTTACAAACGTTAAGTATAGTGATATAATTGTGATCACAAAAGTTAGACTTGACTTGGAAGTGTAACTCATATATAAATATACATAAAGACGTAACCAGACAATTCTCTTTGAAAGGGGAGAAGTATTATGGCTAAGAAAAATGATGATAACACTGAAGAAAAAAAACGGGCTCTCGATCTGGCTATAACTCAAATTGACAGACAATTTGGTAAAGGTTCTATAATGCGACTTGGAGATGGCACTGTGGAGGATGTTACAGTAATACCTACGGGTTCTCTTGCCCTTGATCTTGCTTTAGGTGTTGGTGGAGTACCCAGGGGTAGGGTTATTGAGATATATGGAAATGAGGGTTCGGGAAAAACCACCCTCTGTCTTAGTATACTTGCTCAAGCTCAAAAAATTGGTGGTATTGCGGCTTTCGTGGATGCCGAACATGCGGTAGATCCAAGTTGGGCAAGGAAAATTGGCGTTAATGTGGATGAGCTTTATATTTCACAACCGGACACAGGCGAACAGGCTCTGGAAATTGTTGATGTGCTGGTAAGAAGCGGGGCAATGGATATTATAGTTGTTGATTCTGTGGCTGCTCTGGCTCCCAGGGCTGAACTGGAAGGCGATATGGGGGATGCACATGTAGGACTTCAGGCTCGTCTTATGTCCCAGGCCATGCGTAAACTCAGCGGAATTATAAACAAGACTAAGACCTGCCTTATATTTACCAACCAGATTCGCGAAAAAGTTGGCGTTATGTTTGGCAATCCTGAAACTACCCCGGGCGGCAGAGCTTTGAAATTTTACTCAAGCGTCAGAATAGAAATGCGTCATGGTTCTAATATAAAAGACGGTCAGGATACCGTAGGTAACCGGGTTACATGCAATATCAGAAAGAATAAAGTTGCCCCACCATTTATGACAGCAGAATTTGATATAATGTATAATGAGGGAATATCAAAGGAAGGTAATCTTATTGACGTAGGAGTCGAACAGAAGATAATACAGAAAAGCGGCGCATGGCTCTCATACGGTGATGAAAGGCTTGGACAGGGGAGAGAAAATGCAAAAACGCACCTAAAAGAAAATCCTGAGATTTTTGAACAAATAGACAAAGAGGTAAGAATGGCCATCGGTCTTATCCGTGATGAAGAGCCGGATGAAGATAACTCCGAGAATCAGGATGAAACTCCGGAAGATGAACAACCGGATCTGGTATTGGATGATGAGGAAGATACTGAGTAAGAAACAGAAGGATAATCAGGAGAAAATTAATAATGATAGAACATATTGTGCTTCTTAAATTGAAGAAAGATACAACCAAAGATCAAATTAATGATATGATGGATGGACTGGAAAAACTCAAGTCTATAATACCAGGAATATTACAAGTTTCAGGGGGATACAATAACAGCCCGGAAAATAAAAATTCTGGATTTGACTTTGCATTTATTGTAAGATTCAAGGATACCGCCAGTCGTGATATCTATGTTCCGCATCCGGGACACCAGAAGCTTGCCCAAAACCTTGTCCGACCAATTGTTGAAGACGTATTAGTTTTTGACTATGAAAATTAATAGGTTATAATATAGATTTATCAACAAAACAGGCTTTACCCTGTGATTCACAGGGTAAAGCCTGTTTTGTTGATAAATTTCTAAAAAAATAGGACTTTTCCGGGTTCAGTTTGGTTATAATTGAAAATTCCCTCAGCTTGTCATTCCTGCGAAGGCAGTAATGACAGCATAAAGAAGTTTCTTATATTTACCAAACTGAACCCAAAAAAGCCAAAAATGGAGAAAGAATAATGGATAAGCCCGAAGAAGTGGTAGCAAATAAAAAACACTGGGAAAGAATGGTAAAAGAAAGATGTGGCTATACAATACCCTGGTTAGACCTGGATGTTAATATAATCCGAAAATATTCCCGGGGAGAATTGGATAATGCGCCCGATAAAATATCTGTAATAACTCCAAAAAGCATTCTTACGGATATGGAAGGTAAAGATGTTCTATGCCTCGCCGCCGGAGGTGGTCAGCAATCGGCTGTTTTTGGTTCACTTGGTGCCAATGTTACAGTAGTTGATATAGCTCAAGGGCAACTGGATGCAGATCAAAAAGCGGCAAAACATTATGGATACAAAATAAAGACAATACAGGGAGATATGCAAGATCTTTCATGTCTGGATGATGATTCTTTTGACCTGGTATATGGAACAGCTATATGCTATGTTTCAGATATTCAAAAGGTGTATTCTGAGGTGTCCAGAGTATTAAGGAGAGACGGATTATTCCGAGTAGATTTTGGTCAACCTGCTATTCATTTTATAAAATGGGATGGTGAAGGTTACCAGATATATAAACCATATTGCGAAAGTTTAGATCTTCGGGAAGATGGTGCAATTGAATTTCGTCATTATATGGATGATATTTTCAATAGGCTTATTGAGGTAGGATTAACTATAATAGAAGTTGAGGATTTATCCCGAAACAGAAAGCCCGATAAAGAATTTCCTCCGGGTAGCTGGAATCATGAAAATTCATATGTGGGTGGCTCGTTTGTAATTATAAGCCAGAAAACATAATGGCTTTTCCGGGCTCAGTGTGGTTATAATTGAAAATTCCCTCAGCTTGTCATTCCTGCGAAGGCGTAATGACAGCATAAAGAAGTTTCTTATATTTACCAAACTGAACCCGGAAGAACCAAATTAATTAAACGACCACTAACTAAAATTTAGTAGCTTGACTCAGATACTGAAATCATTTCAGATTTCTGTTGATTTGATATACTGCATTTGTTAGAATACCGTCGTTCAGTGACATTCATATAATTAAACTAATAAACCGGATGAGGTGAAAATTATGAAGATATGGAAAATTGCTATTCTGGTTGATGATATGGAAGCGGCTGTAAAACTTTATAATGAAGTTTTAGGTATGGAAATTGTGGAACGTCTTCCTCTGGGAGAAGCAGGTGAATGTGTTTTTGTTGACGCAGGAGGAGTTCGTCTGGAGCTTATACCAAAAGCTGCTTTTGAAGGTGATGAAAAACTGGGCGTTCCGGGGTTTCATCATATATCATTTCAGGTTGATGACGTGGAAGAAGCTGCTAGGGAACTCAAAGCCAAAGGTGTTAAATTTATAAAAGAACCTTTTGAAGCTATGCCCGGGATGACTTTGGCTTTCTTTGATGGTTTAAATGGAGTCAACCTTCAGCTTTTAAACTGGGAAAAAGAAGATGAATAAACTTGATCTGGATACTTCTGCTGCTGTTATTGACCTGGATATAATGGAGCAAAATATTAATTCCATGGGTGAATTTGCAAAGTCTTATGGAGTTACTTTAAGGCCCCATGTAAAAACCCATAAAATACCTGAAATAGCCCAAAAACAAATACAGGCCGGGGCAAAGGGCATAACCTGTGCGAAGCTCAGTGAAGCACAGGTTATGATAGAAAAAGCGGATATTCACGATATATTCGTCGCAAATGTAATCTTTGGTCAGGAAAAATTGGATAAACTGCTGGAATTATCACAAAAATCGGATATTAGCGTGGGCGTTGACAGCTTTGAAGTGGCTGAACCTATATCCCAAAAGGCTGTCCAGCATGGAACCAGGATTCCTGTTATATTAAAAATTGACGTGGGATTAAACAGGCTTGGGGTACTGCCGGGAGAATTTGCCCTGGATATAGTCAGAAAGCTCAGTAATATGAAAGGTCTTATATTCCGGGGTATATATACCCATGAAGGTCACGTATACGGCGCGGAAAACTTTGAAGAGGTGCGGCAGATAGGTTTAAAAGCAGGGAAGGTGATGGTAGAAACGGCTCAACTGCTTAGAGATAACAATATAGAAACTGAGGTCGTCAGTGTAGGTGCTACACCTTCCGCTAAGGTTACATGCACAGTTCCCGGCATAACTGAAACCAGACCCGGAACTTATGTATTCAATGATAATTACCAGATAAAGCTGGGTGTAGCTAAAGAATCCCAGTGTGCTATGAGCGTCCTGGCAACTGTTATCAGTGTTCCTGCACCGGACAGGGCCATAATAGACGCGGGAACCAAGTCTTTCTTTTCGGATAAATCATCGGATTTTGGAGTTTACGGATTGGTGAAGGGAAAACCCCATTTGCATTTAATAAGAGCTTATGAAGAGCATGGGGTATTTTCAGTAAAACCCGATGGCAGGAAACCGGAAGTGGGAGATAAAGTAGAGATTATACCAAACCACGTATGCCCGGTTGTGAATCTTTTTGATTATGTAACCGGAGTAAGAAATGATATAGTAGAAACCCGTTGGGAAGTGGCTGCCAGGGGTAAACTTACATAACGGAGGGTATTCATGTATACTCTGGGTGTTGACCTGGGAACCAACAGCGTTAAATGTCTTGTGTTAAATCTGGAATCGGGAGAACCTACAGGCCTGAGTCAGAATGAATATGGATATACACTTGTTGATGGTTATCTGGAACAAAGACCAGAAGATGTATGGAATGAAGTTGTTAATTGCATCAAAAAATCCCTGACAAAAGTCAAAGAAGAGGATATTTCAGTAAGTCAGATCAGGGCTGTTGGATTATCAGGTCAGATGCACGGCTCTATTATGTATAATTCTGCTGGTCATGAAATAAGCAACATTATTACCTGGGAAGATGAACGATGTGACCAGATTCTCCTGGACGAAATAAGGGAAATCGGTGGAGATGATGTAGACAAAAGCGGATGCGGCATAGCCACAGGTTACCTGGGGCCCACAGTTTACCACAGCTTTACCAGGGATGCCAGATATCAAAAAGATGACATAGCCCACGTCCTTTTACCCACCGATTGGTTGAGACAGCGGTTAACAGGACAACAAACTTTTCGGACTGATCCATCAAACGGCTCAAGCTCGGGTTTCTTTCACACACAAAACCGGAACTGGAATTTTAACCTTATAGAAAAACTTGGTTTGCCTGCCGGAATATTTCCCGAAGTTGCTCCTGCGGAATTGGTTGATGGCAGTATATGCCGGGAAGTATCCAGTTGTACGAGTCTTGAAGAAGGTATACCGGTAATTATCGGTGGCGGTGATCAGCCAATGAGTATGATAGGCAGCGGAATTTCCCAGAAATCTGAAACCATGCTGGTTAATATCGGAACAGGAAGCCAGGTTTCTGTTGTTGGTGATTATCATAAAGAGAAGGAAACCATCGTCTTTTGTTTTCCCCAGTCTGGATTTTCCCTTTTGGGTGCAGCCCTTTCCGGAGGCGCAGCTCTGCAATGGTGGAGAAATATCTCAGAAGAATGCGCCAGCATGTTTGGCGTTAAAAACTTTGGGGGAAATATCTACTCCATGATGGATAAAATTGCCGGTTCTGTTTGTCCTGGATCAGATGGACTGACGTTTATACCTTTCCTCAACGGTACACGGGTAAATCCTGACCTTACAGCCAGCTTCACAGGGATCAGACGAAATCACACTTATGGTAATATGATTAAAGCAGTTATGGAAGGTGTGGTATTTGAATTATATCACCTCAGCCTGAAAATCGGGGATTATTCCAGTAATACCAGACTCATGGGTGCTGGCGGTGGGCTTTCTTCATCTTTATGGAAGCAGATAACAGCCGACATATTCGGGAAAGAGCTTAAGTCTGCCTTGTATAAGGAACAGGCGGCTTCAGGTGCGGCGCTTATGGCAGGTGTGGAAATAGGCGTATATTCAGATGTTAATGAAGCCTGTGGTAAGGTTAAATACAGCGAAGAAGTAACTGAACCAATAGAGCAGAATGTGGATATATATAGGCAAATTTACAGGAATCAGTATATCTCTGGTTTTACAGACCCAATATGAACTATAGACCATACAAAGGAAAGATCGGAAATAAGCTGGTTATAACCTTTGTTTTGTTTGTAACTATATTTGTGGGTATTACCGGCTGGTTTCTTTATCAAACTACAAAAAACAGCCTGGATCGAGAACTTGGCGAAAAACTCGTTGCAATTGCCCAATCCGTCACAACTCAGATTGACGGAATATTCCTCCTTCAGCTTTCTCCTGGTGATGAATCGGGACGAAACTACGCAAACCTTCTCAATAAAATAAAAAAGGTAAAAGAAGCCACCGGTGTAAAACGTGTCTATATATTCGATAGAGAAAACCAAAGCCTTGTTGACACCGAACCTGATGTACCTATAGGAACTGAGTATATAAAACTTCGGTTCGACAGGACAGAACTTAAAGCCCTGTGGAGCGGGGAATCAGTATACACCGTCCTTTTTACCGGAGATGATGGCATTTATTACAAGTCCGGTTACGCGCCTATCACGGCCAACGGTCAGATTACAGCAGCAGTAGGTGTGGACACCAGCGCGAACTTTATCCAGACCATCAGGAGTTTTCGACGCAGTGTAATAATATTTGCTTTTGTAAGTGTATTAATGACAATAGCCATAGGTTTTTTGTTTGCCAGAACAATAACAAGTCCCATACATAAACTGGTTAGATTTGCTGATGGTATAGGTAAAGGTGATCTGGACAGCGAGATCCATATTGAGTCAAATGATGAACTTGGGTATCTTGGCCATGCTATGGAAAACATGAGGAAGGGAATAATTGAAAGGGATAAACAGTTGAGAATGATGCTGGCCGGCGTTGCTCATGAAATAAGAAATCCATTGGGTGGAATAGGGATATTCGCGGAACTTCTTTCCGACGAATTAGAAGGCGAGTCCAGGGAGCATACACAGAAAATAATAAAAGAAGTCAGAAATCTTAACGGCATTATATCCCAATTCTTGGAATATGCCAGACCAAAGGATCAGAATCCAGAAGTAGTAACCATTGGCTCTGTGATGGATGAGGCATATTTCTTGCTATCTATAGAGTATGACAAAAGTGATGTGGTCTTTAGAAACGACATGGAATGTGAAAATGCTCTTGTGTATGTTGATCCAGAGCAGATGAAAAGGGTTTTTATCAATATACTCAAAAATGCCTTTCAGGTTTTAAATGGAGAGGGACAAATAACTTTAAAAGGCCAGATTCGGGAAAATTACGTGGATATAGAAATAACAGATACAGGCCCTGGTATACCCCCGGGAAATCTGGAAAACATTTTCGATCCATTCTTCACAACAAAAGAAAAGGGTGTGGGTTTGGGACTTTCTATAGTAAAAAGAACAGTAGAAGCCAATGGTGGCAGGATTTCAGTGGAAAGCGAAGTGGGTAAATATACGACTTTCACCGTTTCGCTTCCCTTGAGTTCCCAATCAGGTGAAACAAAATGAGTAAGATCCTTTTGATAGAAGACAACGAGACCATGCGGGATGGTATGTCCCAATTTCTCAGGAAATCGGATCATGAGGTTATAGCTGTATCCAATGGCCCTGAAGGTGTGGAGTTGTGCCGCAAAGAAAGCTTTGATCTTGTAATTACTGATTACAAGATGGAGGGGATGAATGGTCTGGAAGTGTTGGATGCTGTCCGGGAAATTGACGAAGAACTGGATTCAATCCTTATTACAGCTTATGGCACAATTGACGTGGCCGTTAAGGCCATGAAAAAGGGAGCGGCGGATTTCATTACCAAGCCTTTTTCATCCCTCAGCGAATTCGGGTTAAAAGTTGATAAAGTCCTTAAATTCAGACAAGCCCGGCAGGCTGAAAAGCGTCTTGGTGAAGAAAACCAGTATCTTCGGGAAGAGATAGATATACAATATAACTTTGGTGAGATCGTGGGTAAATCTGAAAGCATGTTAAAGGTCTTTGATCAGATAAAAAAGGTGGCAAAAAGCGACTCCTCCGTGCTGATATACGGTGAAAGCGGCACAGGTAAGGAACTGGTAGCAAGGGCCATACACTTCCACAGCAACAGAAAAGATGCACCTTTTGTAAAGGTAAATTGCGGCGCTCTTGCCGAAGGTGTATTGGAAAGTGAATTATTCGGACACGAAAAAGGCTCTTTCACCGGGGCCACCAGGCGGAGAAAAGGGCGTTTTGAGTTGGCCCATAGGGGAACCATATTTCTGGATGAAATTGGCGATGTTCCACTGGCAACCCAGGTAAAACTCCTAAGGGTTTTACAAGAAAGGGAACTGGAAAGGGTAGGCGGCGAGGATACCATAAGCATTGATGTAAGGATTATTTCAGCCACAAATAAGAATCTTATAGAAATGGTGACAGATGAGGAATTCAGGGAAGATCTGTTTTACAGGTTAAACATTATTCCTCTGGAACTGCCACCATTACGGGAGCGTAAAGAGGATATACCCTATCTTGTTGAGCATTTTCTCAGGAAAAAATCCTCCCAGCTAAACAAAAAGCAAAGCCATATAACCCCCGAAGCCATGCAGGAGTTAAGTAAATATGTCTGGCCTGGCAATGTAAGGGAACTGGAAAACGTCATTGAACGCACTGTGGTATTATCAGAAAATGATGAGATAGGTCTAAACGATCTTCCTATACTGCTTAACGATCCCAGCAGGACAACCCTGAACCTACTGCATGAGGATATGCCTCTGGTAGAGGCCCTGGAAGATTTAGAACGTCAGCTTATAGCAAGAGCTATGGAAAAATCCAAAGGAGTAAAAACCGAAGCTGCCCGGATTCTGGGTTTGAAAACCAGCGCGCTTTATTATAAACTTGAAAAATACGAGATGATTTAATAAATAAAAATCAGGTGATTAATAACAATGGGAAAAAACAAGACACTTTTTATCAGCTTTGTATCGCTTCTTCTTATGGTTGTGTGTGTTTTTGCACAATCAGCGGAAGTCAGTATTTCCAGATTAGAAGAGCAGTTACAAAGCCTGCAAAATCAAAAAGCAAAGCTAGATTCAGAGATGCAGATATTATTAAAGGAAAGCGATAAACTTTCTTACGAAATAGATGAGCTAAAAATTCAATCTCAAGGAGGATTGGGTATAATCGGAAGGTTTAAGCTGTCCCGAAAGCTGCGCCATGCTCAGAATCTGTCTGAGAATATACAGGCTCTGGAAAAACAGATTTATGATATAGAAAAAAGTATTTCGGTAAAGAAAGATGAATTGGGAAAGGAGTATGATAAATATATAGAAATTCTAATAGATAAGCTGGATAAGTCTCAGGAACCTGCGGAACAGAAAGAAATTCTGGAGGAACTTAATGAGATTAGAACAGCAAAAGAGAAATTAACGAAAAATCAAGAGCAGGATATTGAAATTCTGGACATATCAAAAATCGAAATAAAAGAATACGACGGCCCCCAGGAAATCAGGGAAAAAGCCGACCTGATAAACGATTTTGCGGCTAAATATTCCAGTGGGATTGATAGAATTAACGCCAGAATAGAAAAACTGAAAGAGGAATTGGATACCAGATCAAAACTGGGTGAATTTGCGGAGGAAATAAACTTCTTCAATGAGCGTATATTAAAAGAGGAACTGGTTGCCAATTCAGAAAACGAAAGGGCTCAGTTAAGCAATCCGAAAAATAGTGAAGAGACCTCAACCGTAAACACTGAACCTATAACCAAAACCAATGATTCGACGGAATCCGGCAGATTCAGTGAAGATAGTAATAATATTGATGCGCCTTTACCTGACGGCGTGGATACTGTGGATACCTCAGATAAAAGATTATCAGAATCAGACGCGCAGACACCTCCTGTTTCTATTAGCAGAACGGTGGTTGAGCGTAATGGAGTATCTGCTGATTTCAACGGAAGCCCGGTTAATCAATTGGAAGAGGCCATAGTTCTCCTTGAAAGACAAAAACAGAAACTAAAAGAGCAGTTAGAGACAATAAAAGAAAAAGCAGACACCTTTTATAAAAAGGCGGATGAAATAGAAAAATCGGAGACAGGAAAGGGTGAAGAAACGCGGCAGGATCACCTGGAAAATAAAACCGCGAAATAAATCCTTTAAATTTCTGGAATCTTTTTGTCAAGAACATCTGGCATGGAATTACCATGAAGTTAAGAGGGATATTTTATCCTGTTACCGGTCAATACTGATTTTATGCCTTTCAATATACCTTATCCTGTCTGGTGTCAGTCCGGTTTGCGGCGAATCGGAGAAGAATTCAGGACTAATTTCCCAGGTCAGCACAAAATTCAAAATGGGTTTAGGATATGATAACAACGTATCCGAGCGCATACAAAATCCTGTAAAAAGTCGTTATTACCAGTTTTACGTCAATTCCAACATTTATATGTTACCCACCCGACATTCCGTTTTATCCATAAAGCTACAGGATGG
>WJIO01000412.1 GCA_014730235.1 Candidatus Poribacteria bacterium | reverse complement strand
CTGCTATTGATAAGTTTTTGATAAAACATTATACTTTATGAAATAATTTAACACTATAGATTATCTTGCTTAATCGAAAGGGGCATTTTTATGTTAAAAAGAATACCGAATGAAATTTCACCTGAACTTATGCACACCTTGATGAGTATGGGACATGGCGACGAAATAGTATTGGCTGATGGGAATTTTCCGGCAGCCTCCAACGCAAATCTGCTGGTCAGGGCTGATGGTCATGACGTATGCACTTTGCTTAAGGCCATAATGCAGTTTTTCCCGCTGGATACCTTTGTGGATGATTACGCTGTTGTTATGCAGGTGGTTGACCCTGATGCGGATGAACCGCCTATATGGCATGAGTTCCGCAATATACTCAACAATGCTGAGGATTGGAATGTGGAACTCACCGCTATTGAACGCTATGACTTTTACGAAAGAGCAAGAGAAGCATTCTGTGTAGTGGCAACAAGTGAAAAAGCCCTTTATGCTAATCTTATACTGAAAAAAGGTGTAGTGCAGGAATAGAATCAAGACTTTCATGCTCAGGTGATATGTTTATCAGTGCATTAAGTTCCAGATAGAAAGTATCCATCCCCTGGTTTTAGGACCGTTTTTGGAAGATTTTGGGGAACTCATAAGGGCTATACGATTGTCACCAAGCCAGTTGGTTCTGGTAATATCTTCTTTTGTGGCTGTTAGCTGGACTTTCTGCCAGTTCTCCGGGTTTAGTAACCAGACTTTTTTTCTTAACCCCATACAGTCGTTTTCAGCTATGAAAGCCAGATATTTACCATTTGGCGACCAGGATATACCCTCCGAGTGCTCAAACACCATTTCACTTCCCGGTTGATCAAAATCGGCCATATTTACGTGTTTGTCCAGGCGGCGGTTGATATTTTTGTCCGTATGTATATGGGATACATAGGCTATGTTATGCCCATTGGGTGACCATTCTATATTTCTTATACGCTTTGCCCTTACCGCAATTTCCCTTACGACTTCGCCTGTAGAAATATTGATTACAGCAATCCGGGCATAATTGTCAGTATAATGGTATCCATCAAGTCCTACAGCCAGAAAATAACCATTCGGAGACCATTCCGGTAAATCCATATCAGCTATGTAACCATAAGCTGCATAGGAATCCTGACCCATGATGGGGAATTCAGCTATCTTAAATTCTCTTTCATCAAAAAGCTGATGTATCCATACAGCAGTTCTGGAACTATTTCTGCGAATAAAGGCGATTTTATCGCCTTTAGGGGACATGGAGGGAGCTTCGCCGTTGGATACTTTTCTAAGACCAGTGGCGTTGGATCTTACCATCCATATCTGGCGTTCGTTATAGGCCAGATTTTCTATAGTAAGCCAGTTGCCATTTCCCGACCATGAGAGCCTTGGATTGAAAAAAGCCCCATCGGCTATCCATTTAGGATCACCATCTTTTCCTGAGGTTACCCATACACTTCGGGCCTTCCAGTAAATGCTTTGAGATTGTATGTTGTCGAAATATGCAATTGATGATCCATCGGGAGACCAGGAGGGTTTTTCCGCTTTTTCCGGCAAATTCAGGATACTCAGGTTTCTTACAAGAGCATGGTTTAACTGTAGATCTTCTGACCATATTATAGGTATGAAATCTGTCGAACTCATCCAGCCTGTATCATCATTAGGGAGGAGTATTTTATACCAGTTATTATCGCGTTTTTCCAGAATTTTTAACTCTCTGCCTTCGTTCAGTTGTACTTTAATATTTGCGTTATCTTCCAATGTACTGTATACCCTTGCTTCGTCCTGAGTTATAACCCCTTTGTCTTTGTCATCAAGTACCTGATTTTTTACTGAGGCTTCGTTGGCAAAGGCATAAACATATCCATCCCTTGAGCCGATGTAGAGCATACCATTGGCTACAGCCGGGGCCGAGTCCACCCAGCCATCAGTTTCATAATCCCATATTTTCACTTCCCTCTCCTGACTGAAAGCCCTGAGTTTGTTATCCCTGGCTCCAATATATACGAAACCATTGGCTTTTACTGGCCAGCTTTCAGATGGAGGTATCAGCTTCCGCCATTTGTTTGCCTCGTATCTTGGTTCTGCTGGATAAAATTCACCTTGACTGCAAATATATGTAGTACCACCTATTTTTACCGAGGATCGTTCTACAGATATTCCATCGCCGTTATTGGAATTAATTATATGTATTTTATTTCTGTAACTTCCCGCATATAACCTCTGCCTGTATACAACCATAGGAGAATTAATCCAACCTTCGACCTGGTAATCCCAAATTTTACTACCATTGGAAGCATCCAGAGCATATATTTTGCTGTCGGTTGAACTGAAGAATATTTTACCTTCGTCAAAGGTAGGGGCAACGATAATACGGCCGGAAGCTTTAAATTTCCATTTTACACCCCATTTCGCCGCATCCAGGGCATAAAGGATGTTGTTCTCAGAACCTATGTAGATAGTATTATTAGCAATTATGGGACTGGAACTAATGGGGCCTCCGGTCTTGAATTTCCATGCTACAGAAAGAGGTGGGTGTAAGATTTTGTCAGGGCTGTTACCGGAATAAGATATATCCCGCATAAACATGGGCCATTCTGAAGATAGTTCCGTTATAGTGGAATTTGATATTACATTTTCTTTTTTAACTTCTGTTTTTGTTTGTTCTGCCTGTTCTTTAGGTTTTTCTCTACCACATCCTGTTATGACAATAATTATAAGAAATAATATAAATATTTTTCTCATGTATTTCCTCAATGTTTATAAATCATGCAGGTTTAATATCTATTATTGGTGAGCCCTCGAAAGCATCCAATCCGGATACTATGAGAATATTTTCATTTTTACTGATAAGTTCAATTTTGGTAAGTCCGATAGGATTAGGACGCATGGGGCTTCTGAGGGCAAAGACACCGCGTATTTCTTTTGATCGATCTCCCATAGGATGAGCTTGTAAAACTTTTCTGTCGGCTTCTGAAAGTCTGCTCATCCAGAACATTATCCACAGATGGGTTCTATTTTCAACACTTTTTAATCCCGGGGAGTATTCCTGGTAAATTTCAATCTCAGATATATCATCCTGTTTTTTTATTACAATACCTACAGGTCTTAGAACCATTTCCATTTAAAAACTCCATATTCTAATTATTAAATAACCAGTTGGTTAAAGCTACAATTATAGAGTAAAAACCCAGAGCTGATATAACAGTTCCGCTTATTAAGGGGAGTTTATCCAACCATTCACCGGTTTTTTGCAATACTTTTTCAGCTATTGTGGTTAGTTTACATATCATTATTGCAATGGTAACTATTACCACAGCTATACCAAGGCTGAAGGATAAAACAAGAATCAAACCCCTTGCTACTTCTCCGGCTGCTATTGCTAATAACAATAAAGCTATACCTTCGGCACATGGTATAATACCACCGGATACACCTAACAGCAGCATTTGATAAACACCCTGATCTATGTTTCTATCTGTCCTGTAATGTTCATGGTACAAAATTTGTTTGCGTCTCAATATAATCCATATTCCTACACAGAGAATAAGAATACCTGCTATTAGTTTTATAAGGTTTGCACCAGGAACAGGCACCGGTTCAGTATTGGAAGGATCAGGATTAACGACAGCTTCCATGATAGCTGAATAAGAAAAATTTATGATTATACCAAGAATGATGACGCTGAAGATATGAGTGGCTGTAACTATAAGACCCAACCAGATAGCATCAACAACCCGACCGCGTATACCTATAAGGTATGCAGCGATTAGAGCTTTTCCATGACCCGGCCAAAAAGCATGAATAGCACCAAGAAAAAATGCAATTGTAATTGATATATCAGAATAATCCAATTTTTAATATTTTTGGCTCTTCCGGCTTGAGTGGGGTAAAGATAAGAAAGTTTTTTATGCTGTCATTCCTGCTTTCGCAGGAATGACAAGCTGAGAGGATTTTCAATTATAAACCCATTAAACCCGGAAGAACCATGTTTTTTTAAATCAGCAATTACTCTTTATAACATCAAAAAGTCAACTTATATTTCCTCGCCTATCAACAGCTTCGATAGACAATATCCGGGATTTTACCGAGTCGTTTTTTACACTGGCTGTTGCTACGGCACATATTTTTCCGCTTTCCACTATTACTTCAACGCTTTCATGGGATTCAGATATTTTGACCGTTACTGTATCATTTCCAATGATTTGGGTCTGGATTAGTTTTCCACCGGTAATCTTACTATCATGTTGGATTTTACGATTTGCAGAATAAACTTTAAATGCTTTTTGTATCATCTCATTGCTTCCCCGAGAAATCTGATTTCTGGCTGCTATTGCGGCGATAACAGCGGAAGACCTTAGTTCTGAGGGGTTAATGTTCTGCTGGATTTTAATATCGTTTTTATCTTTATCACCTTTTATCAGGGCTGTGCTTACCAGGACAATCAAACCGGCGGAGACAACAAGGGTAATAACCAGTATTTTACCCCTTTGGGCTAGCTTCTTTATATCTCGCATGTGGGGATGAGGGTAAAAGGCATCGTGTATAAAGATTTTTGAAAATATATAATCCGCTGGAATATTAAAAATAATAATATCAGATGTAAATAAAAATAACGATATAAAAATGTATATAAAAATTATGATTATACTCATTTCTACTTATCTTTCGCCCATTTTTCAGACACTATAGTGAATTTGATTAACCAGAATT
>WJIO01000411.1 GCA_014730235.1 Candidatus Poribacteria bacterium | reverse complement strand
CTATTTCACGT
Organism: Candidatus Poribacteria bacterium; assembly: GCA_014730235.1. Classification (GTDB taxonomy): domain Bacteria; phylum Poribacteria; class DTPJ01; order DTPJ01; family WJIO01; genus WJIO01. The sequence continues at coordinate 3,839 of WJIO01000411.1, read as the reverse complement.
CTTGAGAGACGTGGACTTAAAATCACAGCCTTAAAGATGATGAAAATAACTACTGAAGATGCCAAAAAACTATATGAGCCACACAAAGGTAAAGTATTTTATGAAGGTTTACTTAGGTTTATGGTTTCCGGACCTGTGGTGATTATAGCATTAGAAGGTAATTCAGCAGTTAAGATATTGAGAAATATTATTGGTGCGTTACAACCTGAAGAATCTCTGCCCGGTAGCATAAGGGGAGATTACGCTATGGATGTTAGACACAGCGTTATACATGGCTCAGACTCCCCGGAAAACGCAAAGCGGGAACTCGCGGTGTTCTTTCAGGATAATGATTATCTGGATTATAATACTTGCGATGAAGATGTTTTATATTCAGAATAAAAACATATTAAATTTGCGATCATATTCATATATTAAGAATTAATATAAAGGAAGCATAAAAAATGAGCGTATTAATTGCAGTGGGGATTATAGGTATAGTAAGTTTTATCCTTGCTATTGGACTGGGATATGCCTCAAACAGATTTGCTGTAAAAGTTGAGCCTAAAGTTAAGGAAGTAGAAGAAAGCCTTGCCGGTTTAAACTGTGGGGTATGTGGATATCCTGGATGCCGCAACTATGCCGAAGCAATAGTCCACAAAAATGTTGATATTGATAAATGCGCTCCCGGTGAACGTGAAACTGTTTTAAAAATTGCCAGGATTATGGATATTAATGTAGAAAATTTCGTGCCAAAAGTAGCTGTAGTTCGTTGTCAGGGGAGTAATAAAGAAACCACCAGCAGATTTGAATATCGTGGTGTTAAGGATTGCAGAATGGCAAATTCTCTGGGCGCAGGATTCAAATCATGTTCTTATGGATGTTTAGGTCTGGGCTCATGCGCAAGAGCCTGTCCTTTCGATGCTATAACCATGAACGATGACGGTTTGCCTGTAGTTGATGAGGAAAAGTGTACCGCCTGTGGAGTATGTGTTGAAACGTGCCCACGAAATATAATGGAACTTATACCCAGAAACCAGAAGTTTTATCTGGCTTGTATTAATAAAGAAAGTGGCAAGAATGTAAGCAATATATGTCAGGTAGGCTGTATTGCCTGCAAGCAATGTGTCAAAAATAATCCAGAAGATGAAGCTGGTATATCTATGGATGGAAAACTTCCAGTTGTAGATTATGATGTTATAAAACAATGGGATAAAGCCAACGAAGTTTGCCCCAAAAGTTGCTTTGCCTTTAGAAAAGATAATATAATTTGAAATATTGCGAATTTTATTATATAAAAGCATTTACATTATAAAACCTTGAATTTATATAGACTTACAGTTAAAATATAATAATTCAGAAATTATGGGATTTTTATGGAGATTTTATATATAAATTAGATAAGGAGTCAAATATGCAAAAAATCAAGATCGCCCTGGTAGGAGCAGGAATGTTTGGCGGTGACGTTCATCTCAGGAGCTACGCCGACTTACAGCGAAATGGAATTACACCCTGGTTGGGACGCGTAGGGATGGATGATTTCACCCGGAAATGTGCTGATGTGGAATTTGAATTGGTGGCTGTGGCAACCCGAAGCGAAGCTTCTGCGTTACGGGCTCAAAAGACATACAAAGAGCTTACAGGATACGAGATAAAACCCTATTATGGTGAAACTCCCTGGCTGGATATACTTTCCGATTATCCCGATCTGGATATATTGGCTGTGGCGACTCCCGATAACCTTCACGCAAAACCCATGTTAGCCGCTCTGGAAGCTGGTGTCCATACCGTCGCAGAAAAACCCATGACACTGAATATGGATGAAGCTGATGAAATTATCCAGTTATCTGAAAAAAAAGAGCTTATCGTCGGTGTAGATATGCACAAGCGTTACGATCCGGATCATCTAAAGATATTTACCGAACTCATACACGAAATGGGAAATCCCCTATACGGTCGCGCAGTTCTGGAAGAACCCCTGGAAGTATCAACCAAGACATTCAAATGGGCAACTCAAAGCGATCCTTTTAGCTATGTAGGTGTTCACTGGACTGACCTTTTCATTGCTTATCTAAAGACAAAACCAGTATCCGTATTTGCTGTTGGTCAGAAAAGCAAGCTTATCAATGAATATAACATTGACGCTTATGACTCAGTTCAGGTCAGTGTAGTATTTGACAACCAGATGAATATAGTATTTTTCAATAACTGGGTTACCCCTGACGATTTTGAGGGTCCGGTAAATCAGGAAAGCGATTTAAAAGCTACAAAAGGCAAAGTAGAATCCGATTCCCAATATCGGGGTTTACGCTATTACATAGAGGGAAAAGGCAGCCGCACATCCAACACCCATTTCACCAGAGATGTATTACGTCCTGACGGTTCAAAGGCCTATGTGGGCTATGGTAAGGACAGCCTGGTTGTATGCCTTCTGGCCGTTATAAGAAAAAAATACATGGAAGCAGGTCTTGATGAACTTCGAGGAACGTATCCTGATGCCCACGAAGGCCGTCTTTCAGTAGCCATAATCCAGGCAGCCCGGGAAGTCCGGGAGCGAAATTTCAATTACCTGAAACAAAACAAAGGCGCGCCTGTAACCGCTCATCTGGGTGAGAATGGTATCATTCTTCTGGATCCGTATAAAGGTAGTAAAACCCTATATAATAAAAGCATATAATTTTAAATTTGGAGGGGAAAATGTTTAAAAAGGCTGTAATGATAGTAATAATTATAGTCATTTGTCTTAATTGAAAATTCCCTCAGCTGTCATTCCTGCGAAAGCAGGAACCCAGGAGCCTAACATAATGATTGGATTTCTGCTTTCGCAGAAATGACAGCATAAAGAAGCTTCTTATCTTTATCACACGAAACATAGAAGAAATATAAAAATAAAGGGAGAAATAAATATGCTAAAAGTAACAGTAATTGGAGCGCGAGGACGCATGGGCCAGCTTCTGGTGGCAGCAGTCGCAAAAGCTCAGGATATGGAACTTGTGGGCGCGGTTGAAGCACCGGATTCACCTGCTGTGGGTCAGGATGCCGGGGAAATTGCAGGAATAGGACGGCTGGATGTAAATATTGTGGACAGCAATAGTCTATCTGAAGCCCTGAAAGACGCCGATGTAGCCATTAACTTCAGCGCGCCCAAAGAGGTAGTCTTGGATCATCTGCGCACAGCTGCCAAAAGCAAAACCTCTATGGTTATCGGTACTACTGGTTTCACCGAAGAAGAGATGGATACCATAAAAGAACTTACATCCAGTATGCCCTGCGTTATGGCCCCGAATATGAGTTTTGGTGTAAATGTCTTGTTGAAAGTGGTTAAGGACGTAGCTGAAATACTTGGAAATGATTATGATATTGAAATAATCGAAACCCATCACCATTTCAAGAAAGACTCACCAAGTGGAACAGCTAATCGCATAGCCAAAGTCATAGCCGAAGCTCTGGATAGGGACCTGGAAGAAGTGGGTGTTTACGGTCGCGAAGGTATGGTAGGAGAACGTTCCCCAAAAGAGATCGGTATACATGCTGTCAGGGCTGGTGATGTAGTTGGCGATCATGTTGTTATTTTTGGCGGAATAGGTGAACGCCTGGAAATAGCCCATAAAGCCCAGAGTCGGGATCCACTGGTCAACGGTGCTCTGAAAGCCGCCCGATGGGTTGTTAATGCTTCTGATGGGCTTCACGATATTTCAGAAGTTTTGGGGTTATGATATGTGGGATCATACTTATGCTCATTCAGAATTACCCGGTGAAGAAGAAACCCTTGAAGAAGTAGAATTTTTGGTTGAAGCTCTTGGATTGACAGAAAGCGACACTGTGGTAGACCTTTGCTGTGGCCAGGGACGACATTCGGT
>WJIO01000410.1 GCA_014730235.1 Candidatus Poribacteria bacterium | reverse complement strand
TTTAGGGCGCGGATCCCCCCCCCCTGTTTTTCAAGGTTGGATCGATCTGCGCCCTGACTATTTGCGCAAATGTCAGCATAACGCGCAGTGTCATAGCTAAAATCCTTGAAATTACTGGCTCCATGGATGTTGTCATGACAGTATGACATAGTAGCTTACATTCATTGTTTATCATTATTATAGTAAATTATTGTTAGCCTGCACACTTTTACACAACCAATGCAGCAGATAGTGATTTTTTAAGTCGTTGGAACCCTAAAGTTCTGACCAAGTCCACACATCTAGAACATAAAGAATAGACAACTACACTATCTTTATCGAAGTCAATGCATTCTACAATGCTTTGGATCAGCGTGTCAAGAACTTTTTTTGTGATTTCACATTCAAATACGCTGTATTGGACGCGGTGACCATAATCCAACAAGATTTTGGCAACGTTATTCCTTCGCTTATCATCGGTTATATCATAACAGATTACATATTGCATGAGAATTCTCTTACCTCATAATAAAAGGTTTATATTCTTCTTCTTCCAGTATACACTTCGCAATACGCTGGGCTTGACGACTTAATAGAGACCGAAAACTCACATTCCGGTCTGACTCTTTGTCCTTAAAACTTACATTCATCATTCGATCATAAAGGGCCAGATAGCGTTTAAATGAATCCTTGTTTAAGAGAACTCCTTTATCACCATTATCATCGAAATTCTCTACGGTAAATACTAACCTATTGGCTAAGCTTAGAACAAATCTGTCTACCACAGGCTGCCTGAATTCTTCTACCATGTCCAAAGCAAGGGAAGGCCTGCCGTAGTGTATCTCATGAAGGAATCCAATATGGATATCCAAACCCTGAGCTGCCAGAATGCCGAGAGCTTCATTCGTCAAAAGGGCATACCCCAGACTGAGTAAAGCATTGGCTGGATCTCCTGGAGGACGACGCGAGCGGGATGAAAACTGTAAATCTTTCAGAAACATTCGACCATAAGCCCGGAAATACGTGGCTGCCGACTCACCTTCAACTCCCATAAGTGACGGTATGGTATTCTGGTCTGAGACTTTACCCATCATAGAATCAAGGTGCTGAATTTCAGTATCAAGATTAACCTCAGAATGTGTACGTTTGTACCTCATGATAAGAGAACGCCCATTTCTAATCTTTCTCTCCACAATGCGATGAGCTATTGATAGCCTGAAATTCATATCGTTATATCGCTTATATTGAGAGATTCTCAGGGGTATATTCTTTGATTCCAAGGGGGATAGTCTTCCCCTAAACTTACCTTTTGAGGATAAAAAGCTTACCTCGATGCCTTCGTTTAAGAGGGCAGTCATGGCTTGAGTGGTTAACTGGATATTGCCAAACAAAACAAGCTTTTCCAGTTCGTGCAGTCTTATGACCTGAAGGGGTTTTCCATCCTTCATAATCAAAATTCTTTTGCTGGTTTTGCGGACAGATGCTCCTTGTTCAGTTACATATACCACAGACATTTATTATCCTCCATCAATTGTATCTTCTTCTACGGAAAAGATATCGTCCTCCAACTCACGCCAAATGTCGTCCAGGCATGGCATCTCCTGAATTTCTGATGGATCTTCAGGAATAGTATCCGGATACTGATCTTCAGACGATTGAAGATTAGGCTGATGGGATATTTCCATACTTTCCTGGGCATAGAATACTGGTGATGGATATTTTCCACCATAAAGATTTCCAGTACATGAGCAACCAACAGCAGGAATTATATCAAATAACCAGTCTTTGATACGCGCACAGCTTATGGGATTGTGTTCCGGATCCAGACGGTTGATCCACTTTTGGGTTATCTTTGAATTGTAGTTATCGCAGTAGCCCATAACCTGGTGAATGTATTCCTTTCCTTCCTCACCCAGTTTGCCAAGAGTATAAAGGAGAACCAATCGTTCGCTATGATTAAGGTGCTTTAATTCCTGGGCTCTTCCTACCAGAAATCTCAATACGCTGCATCCCTGAAGTGCCTTCTGGACACAATTATCTCCATTGGGATTGATATCTGATTTATTAGATTCTCTACCGGATAAGCTGTTTATGGAAGCTTCGACAGATTGTGGAGACATACGTCTTATCTGAAATAAGTAGTTTTCCTGATCTGAAAACGGATTTCCGTCATCTTTGAGGAAAAGACAGCGCCGTTGGGTTTGCTGATGGATGCCCAAGGGCAATTTTATCAAAGAACCCAGTGCATTACCATGAATACGCTCTTGTTTTGGGAATATTTCACATGCAATTCCTTTTTCTATAGGGCTGGATTTTGCTACTAATAACTTACCTAATTGTCTGGATTTGCTTGCAGTAACAGGATCGCTGAAGAACATCCAGCAATGACGGCCTTTACGACCACTGTCCTCAATATATATAGAAAGACCATTACGAGATCCCAATTCTTTTATGCGCAGAGCGACTTTATGCGTTTCTTCAATACCGCCAGCTCCAGAGTCTTTGGTATCTATATCTATAACCGAGAAATAAACAGTGTTGTCTTGTCGCATTAAGTATAAAGCGATAGTCTCCTGGCCTGCCAGATGCGCGTTGACTGCATCTGGAGTTAACGGTTGCTTCATAGGCACGTAACCGTTTTTTCCCGTTTGATTTACCCATTGATGGGCATATACACCTTGTTTGCCCTGGAAAAGCTCCATGAATTTATTCAGATGCTCATGGGAAAACTGTTCTGATATGCTCTGATTATTAAAGATAGGTTCTGAGATTTCTTTAGATGGAAGGACGCCATCATTATTTCCCAATATGTGATCAATATCTACTTCAAAATAGTTGCACCAACCGCGGACACTGGAGCGAAGACGCTCCATGGCACTGGCACTTGATTCACCAAGCTGCTTTGATTCATCCATCTTATCTCTGACTTTAGTCGTGAGAGATCCAATTGCTCTTTCGGAAGGACGACGCCCGGATTTATCGAATTGATAGCCCAGAAACACAAAACCATCCTCTATGCTGCAAATCCTGGTCTTTTCCTTATTCAAGTTTAAGCGTAGAGGATTGGTTAAAGTCTGGCTGGCCGTATTAAGAGCGTCTTGCGTCGCTTCAGGAGTTTTGCATACTGCCACAAAATCATCAGCATATCGCGTAAGTAGTTGCTCAGAATCCATCATGGATTTATCGAAAACATGCAGGTAGATATTGGAATAGAGAGTTGATGTAGCGGCTCCCTGGGGAATCCCTATACCCGACTGCTCCGTGACTGACAAAGTTTCTTTGATCAGACTGAGTATCCTCATATCTGTAATTCTTTTCTGAATGAGGCATAAAAGCACATCATGACTGACCGTATCGAAGAATGACTGAATATCTCCATCCAGTATCCAGCCATATCCCTCTTTCAGATGTTGATCTACTCGCTTTAGAGCATGATGAGCTGAACGTCTGGGACGATATGCAAAACTGCACTCCAGAAATAAGGGATCAAAAACAGGCACCAAAACCTGCATGAGGGCTTGTTGAACAATCCTGTCTCGTACAGTAGGAATGCTCAAATATCGAAGAGAACCGGAACTTTTGGGTATACTAAATTTTTTAAGGATTGATGACTGGTATTGCCCGTTTTCAATGATTGTTCTCAACGTTGATATATTTTCATGCGCGTTTGTGGCAAAATCGCTTATCTTTACCCCATCAACTCCGGGCGCTCCATTATTGGCCTGCACCTTCTCCCAGGCCATTACGAGATTATTTTCATCAACTAATCTGCCCCATATATCATTGGAACGCTGGCGCTGATTGCTGGTTAGCTTTACAGGTTGTTGTTGAATTTGTCTTTGGGGATTATATAAAGATTCTGTCTGGGATGGTAGTTTGTTAAGAGGATTATGAAGACGTTGGGATATAGGGCTTTCATATTGAGAAATCTTGTTAAACTGCCTTCTGAATTCTGCAAACAGCAATGATATCAACCAGGCGGATACCCAGAATATTGCCAAACGCTCAGTAAAAGCCATAGCTTTCTTGATCTGGACATCCAGGATAAGGATTTCCGCAATGCTGGGCAAAATCAGGGATATACCTGCAATGGCGGGAATCCTCATTCCTGCTAAGGATGCCAATCCACAAGCTGTTGGTATTGTCATGCAGCGCACTATGGTTATGGGAAGTGGCTGCCATTTAAGAAAGAATTGGAGGACAGATGCCGTAATACCAATGAAACTGCCTGTTATGGGGTCAAGGATAACAGATGCGGCCATGGGTATGGAATAGATCAATGGTTGGATTCCCTGACCATTGATCACTGGATCAGGAATTCTGACATTCAGAGCTGCAATAACTGACAATAAGGCTACAAAAGGGATTTCCAGCCATATATGTCTAAGAGCCAGAGGGGAGGCGTTATTGCTGCGTATGTGCGCTTCAAAAACACTTAAAGCCCATAAAGCCAGTGCGCCAAATCCTAAAAGCCATTGGTTTTTTGACATGGTTTCGGAAACCATCAATGGAATCCAAAGCCATACGGTGGCGCATGAGTGTATGCACAGGAATACGGCCGCCATGCGATACTGGCCGTTTGCCCATTGTCCCAGGCCTGGAGCTATAACAGACCAGGTTGCAGAATTCCACTGTCTATTATTACTGAAACTGTTAATCATAATTCTAACCTCGACGGCGTTAATAATTCGCTTCAGTATAATAGAACGAATAAATCAGTGAAATCTCTCAGATTTTTCAGTTTTATTTAAATTTGTGAATTATTTGTATTTTGCAGAATGTGGAAGATATGAGTAGGATAAAACGAATTTGTATCAATCCCATTTTAATCAGGGCATGTATTGTAACCCCGTCTCTGTAAACCCGCATTATCATTAAGCCCAGATCAGGGCTGGCGCAGATCGAAGATTTCGGGGCGTCAAAAAGTTGTTTTTCTATCGTTTTTGCGGACACGTCAAACCTTTCAAGTTGGCCTTAACCCTTTTATTCATAGGGTTTTATAGAGTTTTTTCCCGATCTCCATTTTAGGGCGCGGATCCCCCCTGTTTTTCCAGGTTGGATCGATCTGCGCCCTGACTATTTGTGCAGGTGTCAAAATAACACATAACATTTCAGGATAAATTATTTTTGTCATAGTTAAAAACATTGCTGTAATTGACTTTACAGGTGATGTCATGACAATATGACATGGCGTTTCTTTATAATTGTTTGCCATTTACATTTGCCCTATTGTATTTTAACTGTTTTTTATATGCATGTCAAGAGTTTTTCCATTGAGGCATCAAAAAAAAATGAGGTGTTCTTTAATAAGGTATCTTGTAGATAACTTTTTGTATTAGCTCAAAGACTTCTTTATTTCCAGGAATAGTTATTGCTTCTTTCAAAGCTGAAACAGAATCGGAAAAGTAGCGTCTGGCTGACTCTATGTTAAAGGCTTCTATTAGGGATATGGTTTTCTCGATTTCTTTGCCTGCCTTTTTTCTTTCATCTTTTTCAAGATATAGCTTTGTCAGTTCTAACCGGGCGGCGGCGGCGATTATGTTTATGTTTTGACTTTTAAGGTTTTCAAGGAACTCACAACTTTCTTTTAGATATTTATCAGCCTGATCATATTGGCGTGTTTCTCTAAGAGAAGCGCCTTTGTATCTAAGCATTACACCTTTGGGATATATGTCTATCCCTTCAATGCATATCTCAGTAGATATATTGTCATATACATCTATACCATCTTGCGCATACTGAATGGCTTCAGCAAATTTACTGCCGTCATTAATATCACATCCCCAGGAGTAGTAAAGCTCGGATGCGCGAAGAAAACAGAAAAGCCGGTCAAAATTTGATATAAGATTATCTTTCAATGTATCAAAGAGGTAGTCCTGAGCTATTGTGTATTTTTCCATTGATTTACTATGTTTTGCCCATCTGGTGTAGAGAAGACTCAGGTAGTTTTTGGCCCTGTTGGTCTCTTTTCTTCCTCCTTCTTTATTTGATTCAGATATTCTCAGGGATTCCAGAAGCGCTTCTTCGGCTTCTTCAAACTTACCTGCAAATATATATACTTGTCCTTTTTGGTTTAGAGAGCCAGTATTTCTAATCATATTATCTGCGTAGTATGCTTTTTTAAATTTAAGACTTTTATTTACCAGCTTTAATGCGCTTTTAAAGTCGTAGACATCCAGAT
>WJIO01000409.1 GCA_014730235.1 Candidatus Poribacteria bacterium | reverse complement strand
GTCAACAAATCTATCCACATTATGGGAATATGCATAGAACTCATACTTAATTCATTAATACAGTAAAACCGAAGCATTAAATTCTGAGCAAGAACTTTTTTGCCTTCTTGCTCTAGTTTATCCATTGCTCGTGACATAACCCAGGCCATGCGTGGAAGATAAAGTTTACCTTCCCTGCGCCACATATCAATTATTTCATTTATCTTATAGATGAACCCACGGGGTAATTTTTCTAGCCTGTATTGACCGGTGGGTGTTTTTTCACAGGCATTTGACAACATATTTACCATCTCAAATATATTATCCTCAGCTTCTTTCCATTTGAGTGATACTTTGATCCTATTACCCCATTCAGTTTCTTTTCTTTCATGTTCTAATATTGGGTCAAAGAACAAGGCTAGACTATCTTTGCGTTTACATTTTCCATCTCTAGTTAACAATTCACAATCAGGTTTATCATGACAGCGATTGCACTTATACAGATTATTTTTTGCTGCATTTTCCGCATATTCAGATAATCTGGCCATCTGATATATAGGAAACTTTGGACCATGAATTGTCATCCCAGCCGAAAGTGTAATATCCGGGTTATGACAGGTATACTCCCTGAAAGCTTTATTTATATCAAAAGCCAGTTCAGCAATATGATTCCACGCTCCAACAATAAATAGATCATCACCACCTGCGTAAACAACGGTGACATATCGTTTCTGTTCTTCTGATAAAATACGGAAAGGTTTAGATTCCAGGTCTTTACCTTCACATATTCTATTCAGGTGAAGTTTAAAGAAATAATTTAGCGACTTAGATAAGACAGATAGACGCATAAGATAATTTTTGCTTTTCCCTAAAGAACGCGTTACCAAAGTGCCAAGATTGTCCACATCAGCCCTTAAAACTCCGATGAGATTATCACCACAAGCTGCTGATGCCAGGCCTGAAAAGGTTGCCATACTATCATCTTTTTTATATTCTTCTGCCTTTTCTATTTCCTTAGCCTTTTCCGGTAAATCCCCATGATATGTAGCTTTATTCGCTATAAGGATGGTCCGGGCATTCATTTCAAGAAGTTCCTGGACATTTAAATTATTTACAGCCCAGATAGTTTCAAAATTTGATTTGTCAAATTCCCTATCTGTCTGAATAGAATAAAATGTATTATCACCAATTGTTATGCTATGTTCTTTACCAAGATCCATTGTTCCTCTGGTGATATATTTTATTCTGGGTAAGTTCTCACCTATGTTGAATAGCCTATAACACAATTGACAGGCACGCTCTCCGGATGGAATGCTTTCCATTTGGTTATTGTTAAAATCATCTCTGTGGCATATCTGGCATGAATCTTCATTGGTGGGTTGTTCTGGTTCTTCACACTTAAATAGTTCTTTATTCCTTAATTTTTTCAGAAATTTTAATTGTTTGCTTCGTTCTAATTTAAACTGAACTTTTACTAGATCATCCGCAATCTTTTCTGAATTGAGATGATCTATTGGAACTTCTCGCCACTCCATCCCAAGATATAATTTCCCACCATGATTTTTCCACAACCAATCATTTGTGGAGCAACGGACTTTTTTAAGTCTTTCCAGCATATCATTCGTCGCTGGTGCTACTATGCAAAAACCGCCTCCACCAGAATAAATTATATTTGCCCGATTTAACATTCCATCCAGTATTTCATATATCACATGCTCATTAAGAAGTTCTAAAAAGAAGGACCTGGCTCTAAGAGTTTTCAAAGCACCTTTGGATGAAGTAGTATAGATAAAATTCTGAAGCCCGGAGAAATCTCCAGATACAATCAAAGCTTTATCTCCAGATAAATTCTGGCACATCTCAACAGCAACCTTAGTCTTGATATAATCATAAAGACAAATATCCGGATCAACATCAGCATCCGAAAAAATTGAAGCAGGGATAAAAGCGCCGAAAATCTCTAATATGGATAAAAGTGAATCTATAGGCATCTTACCAAGATTATCCAAATTGTGTTTTTCTCTGAGCGTATTAACTTCTGTTTTCCACTGTTGAAACATATTTTTAAAAGATTCAGGGCTACCCCGGGGATAGTTGATTTCTTCAGAAAATACAACAGGAGGAAAAAAATGCTGAGCTAATGGTATATCACTATAACTAAGAGAAAGTCTTGCAAAAATTGATTCTAAATGTTTATTATTTTCCTTATCTGACCATTCATATAAAGCCTCTATTCCTTGTAAAACTATTTCTTTGCCTATTTCTGTTTGTTTCATAACTATTCTTTGCTCCTTATGTTTATTAAAAACTAAAAAGCTAAACCAGAATTATACATATTATGTGCTCCAGAGATAACAATCATATTTTATTGTAATAATAGAATTTAAATATTAACGAAATGAATTAAGAGCAGCACAAACCGACATTAACATATAGGACATAAAGTGTCAATAAAAAACAGAAAAATTATTTTTCGATTACCATCTTGTGCATTTTTGTGCAGGAATTGGGTGTGCTTAATGTATAGAAAATAAGATTGGCTTTACGAGGAGGTAATCCTGCGCTGAAGTATAGACTACCGCTCTTTAAATACAAGATACATGGTATACCATCATTATCAACCTGTATTTTGCTAACAATTTTTCCATGGTTAATTTTATTGTGTAAGGACAGCAGTTCCTCAGTTTCTATGTTTAAACTTACGAGAATTGAGAGCATTTCATCCTGGTAATGTTTTACCATTGCGGGAACATCTATTTGTGTTTTTGTACCAATTTTTTTTATTATTGCTCTTGCAAAGGGTTCAACTGCGTTCTGTAACTCATTAATGCGAGAATAGCTATCTGTTGAAGGATATTCTATACCATTTAAAAAACTCGTGACAGCATCTTTTTCGTTCCAATCTTTGCCTTTGTTACCCAAATTATAGATTATTGCTTTGCTAATTCCGCTGGTAATAATATCTACAGCAAACCATTCTAAGACTGGTAGAATAAATCCCTGTGATGAAACCAAAGGTACGAGAAATAGAAAGACAATAATTAAACCGGTAACGAAGTTTTTTCGGATAGGCATTGTAATACCTCCCTTTTATATGAATAATTCCATTACAGTTAAAAACAGCTATAAATAGTCTACCACCTGAATGTAACACTGGCAATAATGGCAATATTGCTATCTCAACAACTTGCTGGATTATTTATGCTATATGGATAGGGAGAGAAGGGTAGGTAATATAGAAAAATAGGAGTATAAACAAATTGTATTACACAATCTCAATGCGTCCTGGGGATACAGGAATGCAATATAATCCTTCTTTACTACGAGGTGTCTTACGCTCAATAAAGTATTGATGTGACCAGGATGCGAACCCTAAATCTTTTCTTATACGCTGCCTGATCCGACTCAAAGTTTCAAAGAAGCGCGTCTTTGGTGTTTCTCCTGGTTTATTAGTATTTGCCCAAGCCTTTAAATCCCGATATCGTGGATCTTGAGAGCCCATTTCCATTAGTTTAGACTTTAGCAATTTATGCAATTCTCCATCTTCTATTTGGTTTATTAAGAATCCACAATTATTACATCCAGGGCATTTGTCTTTACATTTTTTTCGCCTTTGAGCAAAGGTCAGGTAAAGGGCAAACTCCAGTGGTGTAAGTTGTATTTTAATATCCCTAATCTTAATGGATCTGTCTAAACGATTTAATGTAATAGGTAATGTGCTCTGTAACCCATCTATTTCAACTTGAGCAGCTTTTATTAACTCACTATATTTAAGTTCATAGCGATCAACTATAAATGGAATTTTTTCCCGAAGGAATAATAACGGTATAGAAGCTAGTTCTATATGGATTTGGCTAGCAGGAAAGAGGTTGCCATCAGGTAAAATAATATTGGAGATATTAGCAGGAGGAGGATAAAAGAAATCTGGATTAGACTCTAATTCAGGATTTACCAGGACATGTGTAAGTGTATCTCTGGATCTTCCGTAGAATTGCATTGCCAAACCCAAATAAAGTCCCATTGTTTTACGACCACCTGCTATCGATGCATGAAGACATACATCTGGATCAGAAGTCATTTTTCTGACAAAGGTGAATATCTGATCTGCAACCATTTCGTTATCTTTTACACTCCAGATGTCTTCTAACGGTTGTTTATCAGCATTTAGCAGGACATGAACGTTTTTTTGACTAAATTGAATCGGTGGGATATTATGATCTCTACATAAATTGTCAATCTGGGAATTATTCTTCTCAAGGAAAGCTCGTTCTAATGCTTTCTTCCCCCGGAGCGTCGTCAGGGCAAATATTTCATTAATAGGTGTTCTTGGAGAGATACGATACCAAAAGCAATATAATGTTTCAGTTATTACCTGCGGGTTTAATCCTACCACACTAATTAAGATATTTCTTGAATCTGGCATTCTCTTTCATACCAAATGATTAAGCTTATTCATTCCTAATACTGTCAACATAAAACTAATAATTAAAGATAGCCTAAATATTTTGTCTACACCAAAAGTTCCTTAAGCTGACTGATGGTCAGGTTGCATTTAAACATACTCAACTAGACGCGATTACCATATTTCTTCAGCACTTTAACCGATGATCGCCGCCTATGTCATAGAATATTGCGTAAAACATACGTATTTAGCTCTCTGTAATATCATTTGCTCTTCTGTGTAATAAAATCCCCTTTTCAACGGGTCAAAGGCTGTAACATATTACTGTCTTAAGGTATATGATAGTGTCAGGATTTTGTTTCAATCCCCTTTTCAACG
>WJIO01000408.1 GCA_014730235.1 Candidatus Poribacteria bacterium | reverse complement strand
TGCAGACTACCTTTTGTACCTGCTGCCGCGTCTGATGCAATAAGAATCTTCGTTATATTTCTGAGATTAGGGTGTTCAACAGCTAGAATTTCTTTTTCATTCAATATAATCAAAAGGTCATCTCCATCTTTCTCCACGCCAAAATTATTATATTGTCCTGCCTTTGTATTAGAACCCGGAATAGCCGTCCAACCCGGCCAGGCATCTCCACCGCTTAAGGCTGCATAACTGAAAGATCCTCCCGGTGGAGCATATATGTCTATATATGACCCTGAACCTTCATCGTCTAATCTGAGATGAACGTTAAACTTGTCGTTAGCTAAAAAATCAAAGTAGACTTTTGTTTCTTCCTCTACAGAGCGAAATAGCCCTGATCTTTGCCAGTCGGTAGCCTGTGTACCGGATATTAATGCTTCATTATCCACGATCTCTATAGTAATTGTTCCATCAGTCTGCACTTTCCAGTCGTTTTCAAGCTCATCATTATCTTCTCTCTCGAAACCATCGTAAAATGCTTCTCCCCAGACAAGAGATGTGCTAAAGAAGAAGAACAAAATGACTAAAATTTTTAACATTTTCATCATAAATACTCCTTGGATTATTATGAATTATTGCATTTTGGGTATATTTATGGCGAGGTTGCAACCTCGCCATAAATATTGATCTGTTAATAAATTATATACCTTTTTTAATTTCCCCCCATTTCACACTTAGTTTACTCTCAGGTTCAACAGGTGATGATACTGCGCCACCATCAATAATTACATTGTCTATATGAATACTGCCTGCTGTACCAGCCGCTGAATCAGGAGCCAGGAGAATTCTATCAATTACAGTAATACCCGGGTTTTCAAGTACAGGACCAATATCAGCACCATTTAGATTAACCTGATAACTATTGGTTCCAACTTTCTCAATACCAAGGGTGTTGTGTTGATCAGCTAGGCTTTGAGAACCTTCAATAGCTGTCCAGCCTGGCCATCCTCCATCCGGTGAGTTAGCAAATGAAAATGAGCCACCTGGAGGGGCATAAACATCAATATATCCGCCGCTACTGGTATCGTCAATGCGCATGTGCATATTGAAGCTGTCATTTGACATATAATCAAAATAAAAGGAGCTTATATCGTCGACATCGCGCCCTATACCATTTCTCTCCCAATCCGTATCCTGCGTACCCTGAATAATTACTTCTCCATCCTGGATACTTATGGATATTCCCTCGTCTTCACCTTCCTCCCAGCCGTTTCCTACGTCATCTCCGTCAGCCCGTTCAAAATCATCAGTGAATGGATCAAGAGCAAAAATAAGACCTGAGAATATAAGCATAACAACAAGACTTACAAAAATAGTTAACCTCATTTTATCTCTCCTCTCAAATTTCCTCAATAAATCACTATCATAACCTCTTGGAAACACCTGCGCTAATGATAGTGCCATCGAAACTAAATTTCATATCTTCATCTTCATTAACAACAAATCGCTTGAAAATATGGTTCGCGTTGATATTTACGTTTATACCGTTGTTAAAACTATATTCCACACCCAGTATGAAACTGCCTCCAAGACCCATATCCTCATGCTGTTTAACCACTTCATCCAGCGGTCTGAGGCCGTTGCCATACAGGCGCATATTTTCCGCACCACCTCCTACACCAATATAAAAGGGTATATAATCGTTTATTATGTCGGGATAGTATAGAAGATTAATATGAAAATAAGAGAAAGTCGCCCCAAGTTCCGCATCGTCCAGGGATTTTATAGTGGTTTCGTTATCCCAGTAACCCAGTTCTAGTAGATAAGATAGACGCTCAGATTCAATAAGCTTTAAATATATGTTATACATGGTTGAAGAACCGGGGGCTTCTTCTCTGAGTTCTACCAGAAGGCGATCTAACTCCTTCAGGTTTGGTTCATAGGTTCCCAGTTTCAGGCCCAATTTTGTTCCCTTTATGGAGAAAAATGGCAGAACACAGCCAAAGGAATATAGATTGTCCATTTGCGCCAGACATGTGTTTGCAATCAAAATAAAAACAGCCACAAATAAAACTGACGTTCTTTTATGCATATTTTTACTCACTACCCGATTCAGATAAAGCGTAGTCTATACAAAACAAGGCTTCATCCAGACCCATCTTTGCTGATAACAGCGGCGGAAAGAGCTTGACCGTTGAGTAATCCGCCCTTTTTATTGTATCAAATACATAGCAACCAACTTCTGTAAGTTTTTCCACGAACCTGTCGGCCATAGTCATGCTGGAAAACCTGATAGAGTGCATAAAACCGTGTTCCATGCCCTGGTGCTGAATGGTAACACCATTTTTGTCATCGTATTTTTGAGCTATATCACCCAGCATTGAGTTGAAGTATTCCCCATTGGGTCGGGAATATTCCATCAGGTCTTTACCGAATTTTTCCTTCATGTAATCGTTGATAAGAAACAAGCCCATGCTCACTGTCGGTCCCTGCCAGTGCATGCTGTGGGTGCTGGTCCAGCCGCCGATTTCCAGCCTGTTGGCATAATCACAGGGCATCAACACACCGCTCAATGGGTATGCTTCGCTGTAACCTTTACCCAATGCATATATATGAGCGCCTTCTGATGAGTCTGCCTCTTCAACCGGATTCCACGATCCGGTTATGCCGTTTACCTGAACCAGATCCATAACAAATATAATACCATAGCTGTCGCAAAGCTCTCTTACAGCTTCATAAAATGGTCTTCCGTCTTGCAGATTGCCCGGTAAATAGCACGAACCACCCTGAACACCTTCCATTATCAGCGCGCCGATTCTATCACCAGATTTTTTTAGTATATCCTCAAGCTGTTGTATGGATTCGTCCTCAGATATGCCCGTCAGTCTATCCGGGAAATTTATCACATGCTCAAAGTATTTCACGTCAACGTACTCAAATCTGCCGTGATAGCTTCCAGCATAGCCTATGCGCTCTTTCTTTCCTGTGACTTCTTTTGCCACCTGCATGGCCAGGAATGTGGCCTCGCCGCCGGTGTTTCTGAACATAATAACGTGATCGTCCAGATTGTCCAGATAATTGCCATCCTTACCTCTGGGCATATATATTTTCTTTGCCATTTCGGCAAATCTGCCTGTATCAACTCCCGCTGAGTTATATGTGTTACCGGAATAGCCCAATCCGGTCAGCATCAACAGCAAAGAGTGGACAGGATTATAACCGACTCTGGATACCATAACTCCGCCACACAGGTTAATAAGGTCTCCCTGCTTTGCAATCATCTTCATGGCGCAGCCAGTATCAATATATTCTGGTATCATTTCCAAAACAGATTTAATACATTTATCAAACCATTCTTCGCTTTCTACATCTGGGGGACCGACTTCTTCGTTTATAAACTGCCATAACGTTCTTCCATCCGGCAATCTATGAAGTCTTCCGCCATTTACACCAAAGCCAAATATCCAGGGCATCTGGCATTGATGGACAACGCCAACATTCTTCCGGTAAGATTCCAGAAGAGGTACATCCTGCTTTTCAATAAGCAGTTTTCTGCCGTCCTGAATTTTTCTGATATTATCTTTATTTTCATGATAATTAACAAAGTTAAGGGGGAAATTTTCTCTATTATTTAAAACAAGACCAAACAGGTCACGATGTGCCATTGTCAATTACCTCTAATCATTTAATCATTTTTAAGCGCGAAAATAAACTCCTGAACACCAGCAAGTATAGCAAAGTACCTACCTGTATGTCAACAAATATAACTAAATAACCAAGCATAAATTTTACATACCTGCGTATTGCGAAGAACGGAGTAACAAATAAAGTTTGGCTCTTCCGGGTTCAGTGTGGTAAAGATAAGAAACTTCTTCACGCTGTCATTCCTGCTTTCGCAGGAATGACAATCTGAGAAAATTTTCAAATTATAACCATACTCAAACCGGATCAGCCAAAGCTTTCACAAGCATAAATTTTATGCTTGGACTAAATAGACTTAAGAGGACAAAGTTCCCGGGCTGCATCCTTAAGGTCAGTATATATACCCACGCCCACCATGGCATTTATTGTGGCTCCCAGAGCAGCGGCTTGATATGCCATAGGTCCCTGGCGGTCTATCATATAAATCTTAAAATCCCGCTTTTGGGACACGCTTTTCCTGAAAGAATTGCGGAAGTGTTCCGACTGGCTTAAACCACCTGTCAGAACAAGTCGTTCTATAGGTGTTTGTTCACCTTTTACCTCTGCCAGCATCATTTGAACCAGGGATGCCAAATCGGCAGCTATAGATGACTGAACGCTGGCGGTCTTTTCTCCCAGAGTAAGCTTTTCCCATACATTTGGGTAAGAGTCAGACACGTATAGTAATTTACCCGGTTTAGCCTGCTGAGCCAATTCATTCAGCTTATCAAGAGTAGTATCCTCTCCAAATTCTTTTACAAACCGGGAGTATCTTGTGGCGCAGTCAGCCAGCATCAGCAAAAGTAGTCTATGCTGGTAATATTCAAAACAAAGTGCTTCTCCCACAAGTTCAGCCGATGGATGGATCATACGGTTTATGGTGCCGCTGCTGCCGGCTGATACGACAATAGTTTTTAGGTCAGATAACCCGCATCCCACTGCTCCGGCGTGATTATCTCCCAATCCGGAAACTACCTTCCAACTATCCAGTATACCTGCCGAATCTTTCCATTTATCGTTAGCACCGGCTTTCACTGTTTCAACCACCGTTCCGCTTTGTATTACTTCTGGAAACCAACTGGAATTAAGTCCTGCTGAATTTATAGTTTCCTTTGCCAGCTTCTTTGTGTTTTGTTCCAGCAGTCCGTTACTCAATGCGTCAGATGTGCTAAGTCTTGGTTCCCCACCGGTCAGACACCATGCGATGTAATCTCCTGTAGTCATTACACTGGAAACCTTATTTTTCAGATCCGATTCCTGCTTTAAAGCCCACATCAGTTTGGGCAGGATCAACCTGGGTTCGATTCTACCCACAACTTTTTCCGCACCCATATTCTGAAGCTCCTTAACTTCATTGACAGATGCGTTGCACTGCCAGCTTAGCGCGGGAATTAATAACTTACCATCAGAATCCAAAAGCACCATATCATGCTGTCGAACAGAAAGAGACAGCCCGCCTTCCTGCGCAAATTTAAAACCTTGCTTTTTAAGACTATCTAGTGCTTTTATAAACAGAGATGGCAGGAAAGTCAGATCAAAGGCTGGTTCATCATGCCATGTGGTATCGCCTTTCATAGGTATAGAGTTAAATACCTCCTGTCCATCTTCCGTTAGTCCTCCAGCGGCTAGACCGGTTGTGCTTAAGTCAAATCCAATATATTTAATATTTCCCATGTGCAATTATCCTCCGTTTATCTTTCAATAATTTCAATATCCTTTTCCACGCTCAATCCCACAATACATCTTTCTTCTGTCATATACCGTCGGGACATACTACCGGCTATTCTCAAAGAACCAGACAGGTTGCAGGTTATATAAGCATCCTCTTTGCTTATATCATATATTTTTGATAAAAGCTCTGTCATATCCCTTGTAGCCAGTTGAATACTGTCAAAAAGCTTTTCTCTGCATGCCAGGGTTATCAGTGAATCATCAGTTTCAACCAAAGGGCGCGGGTTGCGATATTTTCTATCTATTTCGACAATTATGGTAATATCTGCGGCTGTTTCTGCCCCTTCTCCATATATTTCACCATCTCCCTGAACCGCGTGGACATCCCCCAGAACCAGAAGCCCTCCATCGTGGTAAACTGGCAGGTAAAGCGTATTACCGGGTTTAATCTCAGTAAAATCCATGTTGCCACCATGATCATAAAACCGCGGGGAAATATTGGGAGTTGTATATATATCACCCACCATAGGATGTATCGGTACACTGACGCCGCCCGGGAGTATACATCTGTCGTTTTCCACCGGAAACACCCTTGGCTTTTGAGGATATTCATCAACCAGAGGCCCACAGCCATAAGCATGGGGCAGTCCAACAATATCTATATTTTCTATATGTATAGCCAGGGCATCACCGGATTTTGCACCTTCCACGTATATGGGCCCTGTCTCCTCCCGCTCCTGGTATTCAGGAGAGCCATGCGGGTGAACGTCTGATTCACTCCGAACTATGGGAGTCATGTGGTTTACTGTTTCCACAACTATAGTCTCACCCGGTTCTACCTTCATAACAGGTTTAAGAACTTGATAACGTCTTTGGAGAGGTACTCTTTTATCCCTTGTCAATCTTTTCATTCAAATTTCCCCTCTATTTCCATTCAAGAACCGCGTCGATCATGGCCTTGTACCGGGGAAAACAAGTTTCCCCTTCTCCTCGTATATATGGTGATGCTGTAGGGCTGACGATTAAACCTGTCCTGTCGTCAAAGGTTTCTTTTATAAGCTGCCTGGTCTCATCCCAGACTTCATCAGGTGATGCCTCATACATGCGGTTTATTTGTATATTGCCTTCCAGACACGTTTTACCCCGAACAATTTCCTTGGCTTCCGAGGGGGTTATATTACCCATTGGCGGTGCTTCAAATGGATGAAGTACATTCACACCCATATCAACAAAATCCCGCAGCACACCTTTTATAGAGCCATGACAGTGTATATGCACATAACCCCCGGAGTTATGGATCATATCAATGATCGGCTTGTCATATTTGTAGTTAAAATCATGGAAATCTTTTGGACTATGTATAGGCGGGTTAATGTATTCTTGCCCGGCCATAGAGAAAAATGGGCCTATATCATTATCAAGTAAAAACTTGAGATTTTCTATGTATACATCCATTTGTCTTTTGCATAATTCATGTATAATATCCCTGTCAGTAAGGGACATCATAGCGAAATTATCCGTACCAAAAAGCATAGCCACTGAACCGCCAGGATTCATGCCCAGAGATACATCCACAATTCCAGCATTGCCAATACTTTTTTGGGCTTCAGGGAATGAAGATATATCTCCATTGATCTCAGGGATTGGAAGGGACAGGTATTTTTCCGCATCCTCCCGGTTTTTGATAAAATACGTTTCAGCCAAACCCGGTTGACCTTTAAGACTTGCCAGCCGGGTCCTGCGAAGTTCTCCCTTTGGTGTATGAAGCATAGTTATATGGCGTTCAAAATCTTCGTTATAAGGCTCTTTGTAAGACTCGGTTTTGTATGATGTCCTGATTTTTCTTCCAGACCATCCGCGTTTAAGCTCCGTTTTTTCCTGTATATACTTTTTCAGTTTATCATAAGTAGGATCATTTCTGGGAAAACCGGTTCGGCTGTATACGCCGGGCCGATCAAGCTCCTGGTAAGAGAAGCACCTTTCAAGTCTTTTTCGACGATTCATAATTAAATCGGCTAAACTCGCCGCCTCCTTATTTATGAATATAATCGTTAAAAAATAAATATAAAAATATTGTCATTCCTGCTTTCGCAGGAATGACAAATTCTACAATTGACCATAAAAAAGCGATTATTGTAAACACATTTTTCATTTTTTAACGATTACATGAATATAAAATTTAAGGTATGCCAAAGCATACCCAATTTATCTTAGCAAGTAGAACCCATCACTTTACGATGAAATGCAATAGCCTCCTGTATATGCTCATTCCAGAAATCCCATTCATGGATACCTGGAAATTCTTCATATTCATGCTTTATACTCAAATCATTGAGATGCCTGTGATAAAGCCTGTTATCTTCAATTAGAAAATCGTCAACCCCGCAGTCTATTCTTATAGCTGGCAGCTTGGTTTTATCGGCTTTTTCTGCGATAGCATACAGATCGTCTTTGCCACCTGTGGGGTTTTCTCCAAATATAAGACGCAGTTCATCGCTCAGGTCACTTCGCAGGGGTTTGTGTCCTGCACCCAATGCCCCGGAATGACTTACCACGCTGCAAAATTTGTCCGGAAATTTCAGGGCCAGTTTCATTGCCCCATAACCACCCATACTCAGACCACCGATGACGCGCCCGGATCTTTCAGAAACAGTGTTAAAATGGGTATCAATGAAATTTATAACATCCTCCATTATATAAGTTTCATAGTTTGGTCCATCCACAGCATCGCAGTAAAAACTTCTACCGCCATCAGGCATAACAACGGACATATGAAGATTTCTGACATACCATTCAATACGAGTCCAGCGATGCCATACTGTATGATCATCGGATAATCCATGCAGAAGATACATTACCGGGTATGGTTTGTCTGAATTCTTCGGCAAAATCGCATACATTGAACAGGCTTTCATAAGTGTTTCGCTGTGATGCTGAATTTGCAGAAACGCCATATAGTTCCCCCTTTATTTTTTTGAGTATTTGCTAATCATTTCAACTATCTCGTCATGAAAAATACCATTTGAACCTATGTAACCCTGGTTATATGGACTCCAATCATCGCCTTCCAGCGTAGTCATTTTACCCCCTGCTTCTTCAAGTATTAGCCCGCCGGCGGCAAAGTCCCAGGGTTTATCGCTGAATTCAACAATAAAATCTGCTGTTCCATCTGCTATATAAGTAAGATTTCTTACGGCTGAACCTGTCATCCTCAGACCGAAGGCCTTTTCCACCAGCTCTGACAGCATACCCATCTTTAATTCCTTTTGAGTATGAAGAGTGCTGTCATAAATGGCTAAAGCCTCCGAAAAAGGTCTGTGAGAAACCTCGATTTTTTCGTCATTCAGATAAGCTCCTTTACCCTTTTCTGCATAATATAATTCCTGAGAATAGGGAAGATCTATGACGCCCAATATTATCTCACCTTTACATTCCAGGGCTATAGAAACGCCGAATACATTTATACCATATATATAGTTATGAGTTCCATCCAGGGGATCAATAATCCATTTATATTCTGAATTGATATTTATACCTTCGGATTCTTCACACAATACAGCATGGTCAGGACAATTTGTTGTCAAAATATCAATAATTCTCTTTTCAGATGCTATATCTACGTTACTTACCAGGTCTTTTATACCTTTTATATCAATATTTTTTATTTTTCCGAAGTTATCTATCAATATTTTTGATGCTTCTCTTGCTGCTTTTACGGCTAAATCCTTCATCATATTCCTTTCATTTTCTAACAGTTACGATAACATAAAATTTATCAGTATGATTTAAAATCTAAACCAGGCCAGCTTCTTTCAAATTCAGGTAACTTACAGTAAGAGTTTCAAAGGCATCCAGATTACGCAAACGGTCTTGCTCCACAACAACCCATTCAACACCAGTATCAATAGCAGTCTTAACCGATTCCTGTGTTTTAACAACGCCGGTTCCTACAGCAGTAAACTGGGCGTTTTCCGTACCAACGGCACATATGTCTTTTACATGAATTGCTGGTACGCGACCTTCCATCCGTTTAAGTAGCTTTACCGGGTCTTCTCCACCAAAAGTAACCCATGCTATGTCCAGTTCAAAAAACACAAATTCCGGGTCTGTATATTCAGCCAGTATATCCAGAGCGTAAACACCATTGAAATAATTGAGGAACTCATGGTTATGGTTATGATAGCAAAGTTTCAATCCCTCAAATGCAAGTTTTGCGCCTGATTTATTATATAATTCTGCATCCTCTAACAGTGATTCTTTTGTTTCACAAGCCCCCCACCATACGCACACTCGCGGTGCCTGGAGTATCTTTGCATTAGAAATTACCTTATCTAGATTATTTTGCAGTTGATCCCGGCTGGCGCTTACTGCAAGAACCTGAAGTCCAAGGTCATGAAATCTTTTCAAATTATCCTCCACATTACCTTCCAGAAGTTGTCCAGCACCTTCAATACCACGATAGCCTATATCCGCAACCTTAGCCAGCGTTCCCCAATAATCTTTTCTAGCTTCATCACCAATTATACCGATTAGTCCTATCTTTGCTTTAGGCATATGTTTTCCCCTTGATAAATATTGATATTGCGATGCCTTGCCTGCAATTATGTAATAATATACACCAGTCTATGTATATATACACCAGTCATTGTAAAAAGTAAAGTGATAAAGCAATTCTGTTATGTATATTTGTACCTATCACAAATCGAAAGAGCTATACAAATTTGATTGTTTTTTCTGTTTGGAAGGTAATTAGTGGAAAATATTACATAAGCAATTTTTAAGAAAAAGACTTTAAATTATTTCCTTAAAAGGAAATCGGTAGGATAAAGTCTAAAGTCTTTTCTTAAAAATGCTTATGAATTATCTTGCGGGAATATGCGGTATACACCAGAAAAGCAGAAAATTTCTGGTATAAAAACCGCATTAAAAGCTACTGAGAGCTTCCTGTTCGGTATCGAATATTTCTAATATCTTGGATGCGCCTACCAGATCAAACACTTTGCGGATATCATCTTTCATTCCACAAATTTTCAGATCCCCTTTACGCCTGCGTACCTGTTGAGCAACAGCTACGATAGCACCTATGGCCGTACTGTTTACATAGGTTACATTATCCATATTCAGGAGTATTTTATAATTACGGGCATCTGTGATTTTTTTAAACTCAGCCTTAGCGTCTGGAGTGCTAAAAGCATCAAGCTGTCCGGTAATATCAACTATCTGTATATCGTTCTCAGATCTTACTTCGAAGGATACCTCTGATTTACTAATTTGAATCACCTCCGAGGGATTATTTACCTCATAAATGGTATGTTTTTTCAAATCAATTATGAACCACAAGAAACCGCAGGTTCAAATAAATATGTCTATTACAGAATTGAGGTTCATTTATATTTTTGATCTGCGTTGTGAATACTGCTATTTACATACCCGGTACCATATTTGTCATTACCTGCGATTTACAACATACACCTTTATTTTTCAGTTATGTGTTGTTCCTCCTTGTAAATAACCAGATGAACATCAACGCCACCCATAGAATTAGATTCTATTTTCATTTCATCTGCTAAATTATTCGCCAGAAGCAATCCATGACCTCGTTCTGTACCAGGATCAGATATTTTATTTAGAGCATGAGACCAAGCTTTGAGCAATTTAGCGTTGGAATGACTGTTGAATCCAGTATCACTTACAGTAATTTTTATAGAATCATCACTAAATACGCAATTAACAATAATTTGTGAACTGGGACACGCTGAACCATGTTCAACAGCATTGCTGAATACTTCGTCTACAGCCAACTCAATATCACTTACCCTTTTATCAGAGAAACCCATACTTATAGCCAATTCTCTGATGAAAACTCTTACAGGTCGGAGGTATCGAGGATCGCCAGAAACTTTAAGTTCTGCGCTATACTCGAATTCACTCACTTGTTAAACTCCCAACTCACGGCTTAGGAATTTTAGCCACCGCATTGCGGGAAAATGGATACTGAGATAGCTATCCAGGTCAATTTTTTATCTCATTTTATTGCAGGTAGAAATCTTGCAACTCTTTCCTATTATATCAGATTGTGATTCAATTATCAATATTTTTATTTTTATTCAATGTGTCTTTTTCAAGATATTTAAAAACATTTCTACCTGCGCATAACAACCCGAATTGGTTCGCCTCTATGAACCCTTAATATATCCGCCGCTCTGTTCTGATTTGCGGCTATTTCCAATTTACCAAAGCTGTCAAAAATTGCCAATAATTTATCAGTTGAAGAATCAGCATAAGAACGGCTTAAATGATTAATAATATCACCTGCAATCTCAATAGTAAAATCGCGGTTAACCACAAGTTTTTCAAAACTTTTTTTGTCTATATTGCTTATCAGATTTCCGAATTTGTCTATATGTATTATTTCTCCGGTTATACTGTCCTGATTTATTTCCGGTTCAGGTAAAACTCTTTCCATTAGATTTTCAATCTTTGTTCCCAGTTCATCAATAGATAGCCCTTTTGAAAGATAAGCCGATACCGGTGCAAAAATATCCCGACCGTGAAAAGTATTGCTTACCTCCGGCAAAAAATGCTTTTTGTTGCTGAGTTCCATAACCTTTATAAAACTGATTCGTTCCATGACGCCGGACAAAACACCGTTATCCGGCGCGACGAAATAATAATTATCAGTTTCCACAGCAACAGCAGACCTATCACTTCCCACACCAGGATCAACTACTACCATGTGAACCGTACCTTTGGGGAAAAAACTGAAGGCAGATCCAAGAATAAAGCTTGCAGTCTGTATATCCTGTGATGCTATATCGTGACTTATATCTATCAGCTTTGCCGACGGATTTATGCTGTAGATAACACCCTTCATAATTCCAACGAAACCGTCGGAAAGTCCGAAATCCGTAGTTAATGTAACAAATCCGGTGGCTTTAGACATTTTTAATTATTTCAGTATTTCACCTGTCTTGTTACTCCACAGCAGCAGATCCAGATCATCAAAGTCAATTTCGAGCTCTTTAGCAAACTCTTTTAGTTTTGATTCAATTTCCAGATACCTTTTTCTGCTGGTGGCTGGTTTTGGGCTGTCTATAAGGCCGTATTCGTGCATACTTCTCAGGATATGTATATCCAGTATGGCATATCCCTTGAAACCGATATTTCTTAAGAAATGACTGCCCTCTTTATAACCAAGTCCTTTTATACCTTTGTTTGTGGCAAAAAAATCTCTCAGGGATAATTTATCATCGAAGGATTCAATGAGTTTCTTTATTTCAAAATTCCATTCATCCTGAAGGTAAGTCCTGGTATGGACAATATATCCTGCCCGGGCTTTTGGATAGCGATGACTTTTTTCAATTCGGGCTTCCAGTTCATCCGCTGAGCCTGTCAGGATTATATCCTTAATTTTATCTATACATTTTAACCCCATCCGGGCGCTGGCCCCGGCGGTAAATATGCAAAAGCAAAGCTCTGTAAATATGGCCTCATCTCCACTCTGAAAAACTTCCTCAAATTCTTTCATGCGTTGTTTAATAAGAGGTTTTTTCAGCTTATAACTTTCTTTCAGTTTGTCAATAGTTTCCTGGTTCAATATTTTCCCCCAAGCATAAACTTCATTTGTTACTATTTTATGCCATGTTTCAGCTTATAGTCTGCCCAGTTGTCTTTTAGCCACTTGAATTTTTCAAATTCTGTGCGCAGCAGAAATGGATTTGTCTTTCGTTCATTGCCAATTGTAGATGTAGGTGCAGTACCGTAGTCATGTCCGGGATATACTTCGATATGATCATCCAGCTTCATAAGTTTGTTAAACAAGCTGTTAAATTCTACCTCCGCGTCCTCCTCAGTATAAGTTCCCCCGACTTTCCCTACAAACAGAGTATCACCTGTCATAAGCTTATCTTCTGCTAATATACACATGCTGTCCTGAGTATGCCCCGGTGTTTGTATTATTTTTAGTTCAGTATCCCCTAGCTTAAGAACATCGCCATCTTTGACTTTCAGGTCAGCGTCGTATTGTGATTTATCGCTCATAACAACTTTGGCCCCGGTTTTACTTTTAAGGGATGGTATTCCACTGGTGTGATCTCCGTGACCATGTGTACCTATTATATATATAATTTTCAATCCATGCTTTTCCGCTGCTTTATGTAAACTGGCAGGATCAGATGATGGATCAATAACAGCAGCTTCCTTGCTTTTTTCATCACCTATCAAATAACCGAAATTCCGGTCTCCACCTGCGCGAATTTGCTCAAATATCATATTAATTATTCCTCTCTTCACTTTAAATTATCCAATTTTATAATCTCTCAAATCACTAAATTCATTCTATCATCGCGCTGTCGGACTGTCAACGACTTTTTACCTTATTTACAAAATTTATATGATCTTGTGGTTTCAATATATAAATTATATTTCAACACCCAAATTCAATCTCAATTTTGTATGTAATTTTCTTATAAAATTATTTACCTTTGGTATATCTATATTCTGAAATGCTTTTAAAAGATTATTTATTGTTGAAGAATGACTTTCTTGTAATACAATTTCGTATTTATCTGGACATGAGATATCGATATTAAAAACAAGAAAATAATTACTACTGTCAGGATTGAAATCCAATTCTTTCAATGCAAAACGTTTTTTCATATCATCATAGAAATATTTTTGTACAATCCATACTATCTTTTTGCCAGAAACAGGACACATTAATGGGTTTGCATCAACACCTATAGCTTCAAGACCAGAAAGTTTACCCGAAACCAGGGTAGTTCCACTACCACAAAAAGGATCAAATATTAAATTTTCTGGACTTAAATTATATTTTTCTATGCTTTCCTCCAATAAAGAAAAGGGGAAATTCTCCAAGTAGTCATACCACTGATGAATTATATTAAGCTGTTTCAAATCATCTAATGAATTTATACGGTTAAAAAGCGGCAATTGCTTATCATCACTATCAATCAAGTTTATGCAATCTGTATCATATACAGCTTTTTCAGCATTGTTGAGTTCCATTATTCTTTCTTTAAAAAAGTTTGTCGGTTTTCCGGCACAGAAAAAATAAATTTATCTTTTTCCTCTAAAAATTCCTTTTTTACTAGTGAATTAATTGCATTTGATAAAATCTTACTTCGTGTAGGATATCCTGTTAATTCAGATATATTTTCTATAGAGAGGTTTTTATTTTTATATATACTTAGGTATATGTGATCTAATATCTGACTTTGAAGAAATGGTAACTTCCTTGATTCCATCTGCATTACTCCATATTTTTACTGATCCAATTATGATAAATAGTTTTCTTACATTAATCAACAAAACAAAAGGGGATATAGCTTTTAACTTCTATCCCCTTTTATTCCTGTATAAATATTATGAAATAAATTATTTTTTATTTGCGCTCTGGAGTTTAGACTCT
>WJIO01000034.1 GCA_014730235.1 Candidatus Poribacteria bacterium | reverse complement strand
GCCCAGCGGTGGTTGGGGTTACATGCACTTTCCATTAACCCAGCGTTATGCCCGTAATCTGGGGGTTGACTGCATGGGGATGACCGGCAAATTCCATACCTCATGGGGAGATTTCCATTCCTTTAAAAATCCTCAAGCCCTGGAATTTGAATGTTTCAATATGCTGGCCCTGGGAGCAAAATGTTCCATCGGTGATCAGCTTCATCCTCGTGGTAAAATATGCCAGACAACCTACAAGCTTATCGGTTCGGTATATTCAAAGGTCGCAAAAAAAGAACCCTGGTGTGAAGGGGCAAAACCACTGGTTGACATAGGAGTTTTAACTCCTGAAGAATTTGCCGGTGGTCGTCATAACGAAACATTAATGGGTGTTGCCCGTATGCTTCAGGAAGGCGTTCATCAGTTTGATATAATAGATTCATCAACTGAATTATCAGGATACAAAGTTCTTGTTTTACCTGATAATATAGCTGTTTCTGAAGATTTTGCATCAAAGCTGGAAGAATATATCTCTGGTGGTGGTTCTATTATTGCTTCCTATAAATCAGGTTTAAATTCCCAGGGAAATGATTTTGCGCTGAAAAATATGGGTATTAAAATTAAAGGTGAAGCTCCATACAGCCCTGATTTTATTATGCCTGAAGGCCAAATTGGTGAGGGTTTACCAGAGACTGAGCATGTTATGTATATGAGAGGCATGGAGGTAGAAGCTGAAGCAGGAACTGAGGTTTTGGCTATGGTAAATGTTCCGTATTTCAACCGGACATATAAGCACTTCTGTTCCCATAGACACACCCCATCTGCTGAAACAGAGGGTTACCCGGGGATTCTGCGTAACGACAATATGATATACTTCTCCCATCCCATATTCAGCCAATATAACAAAAATGCTCCTATCTGGTGCAAGCGTCTTTTCCTCAATGCTATGGACATGCTTCTGCCAGATCCACTGGTTCGCCTTGATGCACCCAGCAGTGCACTGGCGACTTTAAACCAGCAGTCTCAGGAAAACAGAATGGTATTACACCTTTTACATTATATTCCTGAAAGGCGTGGTCAGGATTTTGATATTATAGAAGATATAATACCGATTTTCGATGTTAAAGTCTCAGTAAGAATTTCAGAAGGTATAAAGGACGTAAAATGTGTACCTGAATTAGAAAACCTAAAATTCAAACAAAATGGAAATCGCGTTGAGTTTACACTTCCAAAACTTGAAGGTCACCAGATGATCGCTATGGAGTACTCTTCATAAACAAATCAACGAAATAAACACCGTCTTTCTCATGCAAAAAAATCCAACCAGCCTTTTAATACTACCAAAAATCAGTATTTTTGTAAACTTTTCAACACCTTTCAACCGTCATAAATCTGGTCATCCAAATTATTATATTAATTATGTTTTTTTGAAACCTAAATAGTATTCATTGATTTTCTATTGTTGACTATAGAATTCGTCATTCTTACGAAGGCAGGAAACCAGAAAACATGTTATTTTGAAAAACTGGATTCCTGCTTTCACAGGAATGACATGTATTCTTGTGATTAACTACTGATAATTTCCTTAATTTGATGCTTATGGGGAACAAGCATTGTGTCTTTATATGATAACATCTGATAATATCTCAATTAGCGAGATATTTTCTCCGCCGTCTTCGCCGTCATAGTTTAATCCACCAATCTCACTTGACAAATAAGTGAAATATAGGTATAATTATACTGACCAGTCAGTCATTGAATGACCAGTCAGTAGGTTGCGAAGGAGGCAAAAATTTGCAAAAACAAAGCAGAAGGGAACGGGAACGGGAAAATCGCCGTAAGGAGATACTTAAGGCGTCATGGGCAGTTTTCTCTAGTAAAGACTACGATTCTGCAACAGTTGATGAAATAGCTGAGATGGCGGAGCTTTCCAAAGGAACACTTTATCTGTATTTTCAGAATAAAGCTGAACTTTTCTTTTCAACTTTTGAATTAGGCGTGGAAAATGTTTTTTCTATTGCCCAGGAAGCTATAAAAGAAAAACCCGATGATCCAATCGAGGGCATTAAAGAAATAATGGTGCGTTTACTTGCCTTTTTTGAAAACAACACAGGCTTTTTTAAACTGCTATCATCAGAGCGTGCTCATTTTGAGCTTAAATCGGATGGTGGAGATAACCTTAAATTCAAAAATCGCATAAGGAAAATTGTTATTAAAGGCATGAAACTGATTGAAGAATATATTCAACATGGAATAGATATCGGTGTTTTGAAAGATATTGACGCCAAGGATATAGCTTTTGTGCTTATGGAGGTAATACGTGGTTTTGCCTTTGCTATAATTCACAATATTGAAGAGCTTAGACCTACAGGAAGGCTGGAAAATGTCATATCAATATTGTTGGATGGAATAAGAAAACATAATTCGGTGTAAATCTTCTAAGGAAAGATTGAGAGGAGTCTTACAATCCTAAAGATAAGATTTCCAGTTTGAGAATAGAAATGTAAAAAACATTATCTATTTAAGAAAACTATCTTCTTTTTGGTCATTCCTGTGTTTACAGGAATAACAAGTTGGTAGAATTTTTTAAATTATTACCATACTAAACCTGGAAGAAACAGATTTTCAAACAAAATTACCTGGTGCATTATGGAGGAAATGAAATGTATAAATGCTTTGGAAAGCACTTTATAATCCCTGTTACCACAGCTATTTTTATGGTCTATATGATATGTTCTGCTGTAGCTCAGGAAGGTAATACAAGTACGTTAACATTGGAAGGCAGCATAGACGCAGCAATGGAAAACAACCTGAGTATTAAGACGGCAGAAGAGAAAGTAGAGACAGCCAGACATAAGGTAAAAGAAGCCCTGGGAGCTATGTTTCCATCCCTTTCAGCCAACGCCAGCTATACATATTTTGGGAAACTACCTACCATGGCTTTTGATCTCGATCCATCAGCCCTGGGTATTCCGCCTGAAATGCTGGAAATGATGGGCCAGGGCGCAGCACAGGAAGGGTCCGAACCCAACGAAATACCTATGGGCGAAGAAGATACATACTCCACAGGTCTGACTCTTCAGCAACCTCTGTTTATGTGGGGAAAACTTATAAATAACTATAAACAGACAAAATACAGCCTGGAAGCGGCTGAATATGAACTAGAAGCAACCAAAGATCAGGTTATACTAGATGTAATCACATCTTTTTATGGTGTATTACTCACAGAGCATATGGTGGATACCGCCGAGATGGCCGTTAAGCAGGTGGAAGCTCATTTGAAAACCGCTCAAGATCTTGTAGATGCAGGTATGGCCACGAATTTTGATCTGCTAAGGGCAAAAGTACAGCTTGCCAATACCAAATCAGGCTTAATTAAAGCCCGGAATGGTCTTAACTTGTCTAAAGACGGTCTCAAAAATATGCTGGGTATTAATCTAAACGAACCCATCGAAGTAGAAGGTCAACTGGTATATGTCCCGCTGAAACTGGATTTACCTCAGCATCTTGCCAAAGCTATGGAAAACAGGCCGGAAATCAAACAGCTTGAAATGCAGGCCAACGCCGGTGAAAAATTCGTAAGTCTGGCTAAGGCCACTAACAGGCCAAACCTGGTGGCTGTTGGCAACTACAATTGGGAATCCAACGCGGATACGCCAGGAGATATCTTTGATGGGGATGAATGGAAAAACTCATGGAATATAACCCTGTCACTTAATTTCCCTATATTCGATGGATTTTCAGCCAGAGCAAAGGTAAAACAGGCAGAAAGTGGTCTAAGACAAATACAACTTGGAATGGAGCAGCTTAAGGACGGCATTGGTCTTGAAGTAAGGGCGGCTTATTTTGGAGTTATGGAAGCTGAAGAACTTCTTAAAGCCCAGGAAGAGACAGTTCAGCAGGCGGAAGAAAGCCTAAGAATTGCTAACCTGCAATACAAAAATGGGATTATAACCAGCGTTGAACTCATGGATACTGAACTGGCCTTTACCCAGGCACAGACAAATAGATTTAATGCTTTGCATGATTATGCAATTGCCGTCGCAAAGTTAGAAAAAGCTACAGCGTCTGAATTAGATTAAGCAAGTTTAATAGATTTTTCTGAAATTGTTAAGAAAAGTTTCAGAAATGATTTAAATTTTTCATCGCGCTAGAAATTCCCCATTTATTACCCTTTGAAAAAAGGAAAATAGAGATTCAAGGAGCATCAAAAATGAAAAAGGCATTAATAATCATCGCTATTGTGTTAGTGGTTGCCATAATAGGCGGATGGCAAATAAGCAAAAATCGTAACAAAGATGATAATCAGATAGTTCAGGCTTTGACGGCTGTAGAGCTTGAAGATGTATCACTGGGTACGATACAGGATGAGCTATCCCTTGTAGGCAATATTAAAGCAACTTCAGAGGTAAATGTATTTCCAAAGGTTCCGGGAAAACTTACTGATGTTTTCGTCGAAATCGGAGATCGAGTTGAAGCTGGAAACGTATTAGCAAAAATTGAGGATAAAGAGCTTAAGCTACAGGTACGCCAGGCTGAAGCGGCTGTTGAAGCTGCCAAAGTAGGACTAGATCAGGCAAAATCCCTTTCGGAGATAAAAATCAGGTCTCAATTAGCTCAGGCCCAGGCTGGTTTCAGCAGCGCAGCAGCAGCCCTGAAGCAGGTAAAGGATATGGCCCGAACCAAAACTGTAAGTCAGTTGGAACAGGCAGAAGCTGGCCTTGAAGCCCTTAAAGCCAACCTCAAAAAGATTAAGGAAGGGGCCAGAAGCGAAGAAAAACGACAGATTGAATCCACAGTCCAGCAGGCAAAGGCAAGTCTGGACAACGCTAAAGGCGACCTGGAAAGGATGAAAAACCTCTATGAAGAGGGCGCTATCAGCAAGCAGAGCCTGGATGCAACAGAAACAAGGGCGACTGTAGCCCAGGCCCAATATGACGCTGCCCTGGAACAGTTGAAGCTGGTGGAAACAGGAGCAAGAGAAGAAGATATACAAGCGATGGAATCCCAGGTAAGACAGGCGGAAGCCGGTCTTGAATTGGCCAGGTCATCCTTTGAGATGAAAAGTTGGGAGCAGGACATTGAAATGGCCCAGGGACAGTATGATCAGGCAAAAGCCGCTCTGGATACAGCGAAATCTTTGATAGATGCTGAAAGCTGGAAAGCGGAAATAACTGCTGCTGAAACAGCCTTAAAGCAGGCAAATGTAGCCCTGGAACTGTCCCAGGAAGCCCTTAGCAACGCTACAATTACAGCACCTATTGACGGTGTGATCTCCCGACGGTTTATGGATAAGGGCAGTATGGCTTCTATGTCTGCCCCTCTGTTTACTATTGTGGATATGGAAAGCGTAGAGGCAGAAGTAAGTGTTATAGAAGCTGACCTGCCAAAAATTTCTCTGAACCGCACTGCATATATATCAGTAGAATCCATACCAGAACAAATAAAGGGTAAAATAAGCCTTATAAGTCCTATTATAAAGGCTATGAGCAGGACATCTACTGTAGAGATTACCATCAAGAATGATGACCATAAACTCAAACCCGGAATGTTCGCCAAAGTAACTATCCCTATAGAAACTCGTAAAGATACCATAATACTTCGCCGCTCTGCTGTCATAGAAGATAGGGTATCTGATGGAAAACATGTATTTGTGGTTAATGGAAATATCAGTTCCAGACGTGAAGTAAAGGCTGGTATAGTAAAAAGCAATGTAATAGAAATATTATCCGGTCTACAGGTTGGTGAAAAAGTAGTGGTTTCAGGACAGAATTTCCTGGAAGATGGCCAAAAGGTGAAGGTTATAAATCAAAAGAATTCATAGGGAATTAATCAGGAGTCAGGAGTTTTAAAAATGAAGTTATCAGATCTTTCAATTAAGAGAGCCGTCACGTTTTCTATGATTTTCATAGCGGTGGCTATATTTGGTATAGTCTCCCTGGTTCGTCTCAGTCCTGAACTGCTCCCAGATATTACATTTCCGGCGGCTTCTATTATTGTTACATACGAAGGTATTGGCCCAGAAGACATGGAACAACTTGTAGCACGTCCTCTGGAAGAAACGTTAAGCACCATTACAGGAGTTACGGAGGTAACCTCCACATGTCGTGAAGGTGCGGTTGTCGTAATGGTCAGTTTTGACTGGGGATCCGATATGGACGCCGCTACGTCGGATATACGCGAACGTCTGGATTTGGTGGCAGATTTTATACCCGACGATGCCAGTGATCCCTTAGTCTTTAAGTTTGATGTATCAATGCAGCCCATACTTTATCTTGGTGTGGCCAGCGATACATTGACGCAGGCAGAGGTAAGAAAGCTGTGTTTGGATGAAATAGAGCCAATACTGGAAAGGGTTGAGGGTGTTGCCATTGCCAGCACAATGGGCGGCGAAAGCCGGGAAATCCAGGTGCAGTTAGATCGGGACAAAATGGAAGCCTATGAATTATCTATACAGCAGGTTATAAATGTAATCCGGGGTGAAAATGTAAGTATGCCGGCTGGAGATATACAGGAGGATAAATTTAAAAACCTTCTGAGAACTATAGGCGAATTTACCGATCCTGACCAGATAAATGATATTGTGGTTACATATAAAGACGGCGCGCCAATATATATAAGAGATGTGGCAGAGGTATATGATACTACCGCTGAAAAGAAACAAGCAGTCCGGATAAACAGCAAACCCGGAGTTTCCGTATATTTACAAAAACAGGCTGATGCCAATACAGTTGATGCAGTAAAAAGAACCAAAGAAGCTCTGAATGAACTTGAACAGAAACTCGGTGATAAGGTTGATATCAGTATTCTAATGGATCAATCCAAGTTTATCAATCGTTCATTGGGTAACCTGGCCAACGTAGCTATCATAGGTAGTATATTGGCTGTTGTTGTTTTGTTTTTATTCCTGCATAATGTCCGCAGTGTTATAATAATCGCCCTGGCTATACCCATGTCCGTCATAGCAACTTTTATGGCTATGGATGCGACCGGTGTGAGTCTAAACATGCTTTCAATGGGTGGTCTGGCTCTGGGTGTTGGTATGCTTGTGGATAATGCCATCGTTGTGCTGGAAAACGTTTTCCGGCACCGGGAGGAGGGAGAAGATCGCAAAACCGCAGCCAGCATTGGAACTTCAGAGGTAGCGACTGCGATTATAGCCTCAACTTTGACGACTATATCGGTGTTCTTTCCAATCGTTTTTGTTCCGGGTATAGCAGGAGTTTTATTCAAAGACCAGGCCCTTACGGTTACATTTTCCCTGGCCTGTTCTCTGCTTGTGGCTTTAACTCTGGTTCCCCTTTTGTGTTCAAGATTTCTCAGGGTGCGTTCGGAAAAGAAATCAAAGGGTATAACTAACGGTCTTTCAGGCAAAATGGACACATATATCAGCAGGCTGGATGATTATTATCAAAGAATTTTGAATTGGGCCCTGGATCATCGCGGTCCTGTTATAATAACAATGGCCATACTTCTGGTTGCCAGTATAATGATTATCTGGCCCTTACAGCTCGTAGGTACAGAATTTATACCCAACGTAGATCAGGGTGAAATTATGTTATCAATGGAAACACCTCCGGGCACAAGTCTGGAAGTTACCGAGGAAGCCGTAGCCAGAGTAGAAAAAATGATCATGGATGTAACAGGGGAAGACTTTGAGAACATGTATATCACCGTAGGTTCTGGCGAGGGTATGTCTGCTTTATTCTCCTCAGGTGGCTCTCATTCAGCTTCTGCAAACATAACCCTTGTGCATCGCAGTGAAAGGGAAAGAAGCCAGAAGGAAATAGAAAGAGCTATTAAGGACAGATTAAGCGAAATCGCAGGTATCCGGGTATTATCCACTGAAGATCCCGGTGCAGCAATGCTGGGATTTGGTGGTATGCCGGTAAATATCGAGATATACGGATACGATCAGAATATAGCCCGAAACCTGGCCGAAGAAATAAAAGAAATGGTCGAAGGTATAGAGGGAACTGTTGACGTTCAGACGAGTATAGAAAAAGCGAGTCCGGAAACCCAGATCATTATTAATAGAGACCGGGCATATACAATGGGTTTAAACGTGGCAACTATCGCCAATACAATCCAGTCAAACGTTTATGGTACAGTAGCAACCCTTTACCGGGAAGGCGGCGATGAGTATAATATACTTGTCAGGTTAAAGGAATCGGACAGAAAAACCCGGGATGATGTATACAATACATCCATAATGTCACCGTTAGGAACAAAAGTATCTCTGAAAAACGTGGCCACTTTAAAACCTGCAGAAGGGCCTGTAAACATTACGCGGAAGAAACAGGAGCGAATGGTAACAGTAACCGGAGATCTGCAGGGCAGGGATATGGGAAGCGTTCTCAGAGAAGTAAGAGAAGGGCTGGATAAAATTGATGTTCCCCAGGGATTTATAGTTTCCATAGGTGGTACTGGTGAAGACATGATGGAGTCCTTCCAGTGGTTAGGGCTGGCCCTTATTGGTGCTGTCTTTCTGGTTTATGCCGTTATGGCTTCTCTGTTTGAGTCTCTGCTGGATCCGTTTATTATTATGCTTACCTTCCCGTTAGCTATTATCGGTGTTATTTGGATGTTTTTCCTTACCGGAACAGTGTTTAGCATCATCGCTTTTGTAGGTGTTATCATGCTCACTGGAATTGTTGTGAATAACGCCATCGTTATGGTGGACTATATAAATCAACTCCGGGAAAACGGTATGGAACTTCGGGAAGCTGTGGTTACAGGTGGTCGCACAAGATTACGACCTATTCTGATAACAGCCCTTACTACAATTCTGGCCATGACCCCTCTGGCTCTGGGAGTTGGTTCCGGATCGGAAATTCGTTATCCAATGGCCAGGGCAGTTGTCGGCGGTCTTTCAGTTTCCACAGTGCTGACTCTTGTGATTGTGCCTATTTTCTATACTATATTTGAGGGGATTTCAGAGCGTCGAAAGGCTCGTAAAGAGGCAAAGAAAGCGGAAGCCTCTGAAACAACAGCAGATTGATATTGATAATATAGGCTGAGTAAGTTATAATCCCAGAAAGAACTAATCTCAAGAGGTAGATGTTCTTTCTGGGATTTTTTATTTTACGAAAGGAAAAAATAAAATGCTTATAGTGTCAATTATCATATTAACAATAATACTAACCCTTTTAAGTGTAGATTCTGTAATGGCAATAGATCTGGCAAAATTCACAGAACGAGCCAGGATGGTTATTAATTATGCAAGTGAAGAAGCGAAACGTCAGAAGCTTTCCAGAGTGGATACGGAACACCTGCTTTTAGGACTTCTTCATGAAGGTCAGGGTATAGCGGTTCGAGCACTTCAGGAGATAGATATTAATCTTGAAACCCTGGAAACAGAAGTAAAAGAACTGGTAAAAAAGCAAAGCGGCAGCGGCGACAGCACTGAAAATAATAAAGAAGAAGGAGAAATAGAATTTACCAAATCCGCCCAGAAAATTATAGAAAACTCTATGGAAGAAGCTTATAAGGTTAAACAGGATTATGTAGGCACTGAACATATACTGTTGGGTTTATTGAGGTCAAAAAAAACCGAAGCTGCAAGACTTCTAAATGAATTTGAGGTCACAGAAGAAAAAATAAGACAAGTCCTTATGCCTATCGGATCAATACCTGCCAATAGACAGATACCAAGATTTGACAAGCTCAGGGACGGCACCCAGGATGCCACTGAAAATATACAGCGAGACCTGGATAAAGCCGGTGAAGCTGGTGGAGAGGTGTTTTTGCCGCCGGGACGCTATCGTCTTGATGGAAACCTCACAATACCACCAGGAGTAACACTACGAGGAACATGGACATCACCCCATCATGCCCGTTTAAATACTGGAACGGTGCTACTGGCTTATGCAGGAAGGGATAAAGAAAACGATCCACCTTTAATATCTATAAGCCCAAATGGTACAGTTCAAGGCCTTACTATTTATTATCCGGAACAGACTCTGGAAGATATAAAACCCTATCCCTGGACGATACAGGGTCGGGGCATGCACAACAGCATAATTGATGTTACAATTGTCAACCCATACAAAGCCATTGATATTGGAAGTTACCACAACGAGCTTCACTATATCCGAAACGTCTTTGGATGCCCATTAAAGATAGGTGTATATATAAATAACTGCACTGATATTGGTCGCATTGAAAACGTCCATTTTAATCCCCATTACTGGGCCAGGGATGAAGGGGACGGAGAACCCCGACCTCAGGGAGGCAAGTTGATAGATTACCTGCTGAAAGAAGGCCGAGGTTTTGTTTTTGGCAGAACTGACTGGGAATATGTTATAAACACTTTCTGCTTTGGCTATAAGATCGGTTATCACTTCATCGCAACAGAACAGGGTGTTTGCAACGGAAATTTCCTGGGTATAGGTGCTGATGGAACTGAGAACGCCGTATTTGTTGAACAATCAGCCCCTTATGGTATACTGATTACCAACGGTGAATTTGTAAGCATGAGAGCAAAAGATCCGGTGGAAATAATAGTTGGCCCGGAAAACACCGGTACAATCAGTTTCAATAACTGTGCCTTTTGGGGCCCAGCAAACCAGATAGCCCGAATAGCCGGTGATGGTTTTGTAAGTTTCCTGCAATGTAACTTTGTTTACTGGGATCATGCCAAGAAAAAGGCTGCGGCTGTAGAGGCAACAGGAGGAAATGTGAGTGTCCAGAACTGCAATTTCCAGCACGATGCAAAGAAAATCCACCTGGGATCCGATGTGAACTCGGCCATAATCAGGGGTAATCAGATGATGGGTGAGATTGATATCACAAATGAGAGCAGTGGAAGTGTGCAGATAGGTTTTAACGTGGTGTATTAAACTGTTTTTGTTAAAGTATTTGAAATTTTAGGCTCTTCCGGCTTGAGTGGGGTAAAGATAAGAAATTTTTTATGCTGTCATTCCTGCGAAAGCGGGAATCCAGTCTTTATGCGGATCTACTGGACTCCTGCTTCAAGCTTTTTGAAAAAGCTTGAGCAAAAAGGAATAAGAGTTTCGCAGGAATGACAGCCTGGGAGCATTTTCATTTGCTAGTGTCTCTTTAAGCACTGCAACATCTGGTTTTAGTTAATTTTAGAAATATCAGGTAATAATATCATTGTAGTATTCTGTGGTAGAGATTTCTTCTGGATTTACCCAGGCTGTAAAGGTTACAGCAGATAAGCCATTAATCAAATCGTTTACGGTACCTCCGCCGTTATCCAGACTAACAAAATCATCTTCCCCATCAAATTTCAGTGCGTCAGCAACTTGTCCTACTGCCAACTCAGCACCGTTAATCAACCCATCATTATCTCCGACAGAATCTTTAATCATTTTACCTTCAATATCAGCTTTATCAAAAGTCCAATAACCTATTAGACCGTCTGTAACTATGGCAGCTTGTATATTTAAATTAAAAGATATACAAGTATAAACAGCCAACAAAGTTAAGATTCTACGAAGCAATATTGCCATCCTTTATAAATCGACTTCTAACACTTTTTTATTCACAGCCAATTCATAAATCCCCTATAAGCCGGTCAAAAGTCCCCAGTTTATCCTTTCTGTTGTGAAGAGGTTACCTAGCTTTACAAATGGAATTTAGCTGTTTTATAAATCAATATAACTACTTATAAAATCCACAGCATGTGGTAAAGCTTCATCAAGATTCATCTGATCGGTTTCATCATCTACCACCAGCCAGCCATCAAAACCGATATAATCAATAGCTTTGAATATAGCATCAAAGTCCAATTCACCTTCGCCAAGAGGGCAAAAACTTTCACCATCCAGATCTTTTATATGAAAGAGATATACATAATCAGCCGAATCCCTTATTACAGCAGGTATGTCTTCTACTCCAGCCAGGGCAAGATGAGCTGTATCGAGAGTTAAACCGGCACGATTGAAGTCTACAAACCTGCGAAATTCATATAAATCATATTCATCCTGAAATAGCTGACCGACATGGTTATGTACCGATAAACGAGTTAATCTTGATATGGCATATCGCCCCATTCTGTTTAGTGTGTTGGCTGCTGGTTCGTAAGTTGAAGCCGATAGTTGATCTCTTCTCCAGGAAGGAACCCAGGTCACTTCAGGAAGTTTTAAATCACCGGCAAAGTTGATGGATTGCTGCAGGATTTCCTCATCTGAACCATAGACGATAATACCCATGATGCCAGATATATCAAATTTTTCTTTAAATGCATCAGCATTACTAAGCCAATCACTATATTGGCTACCTTTAAGTTGTAAACCTTCATATCCCTGCTCAATGGCTTTTGATATCATCTCCTGTAACTGCTCTACAGAACCAGGTCGAGAATAACCCAAACGCATGATTTAATCCCTCCATATATCAT
Organism: Candidatus Poribacteria bacterium; assembly: GCA_014730235.1. GTDB lineage: Bacteria > Poribacteria > DTPJ01 > DTPJ01 > WJIO01 > WJIO01. Next base: position 10,190 of record WJIO01000034.1, on the reverse strand, counting down.
GGTTTATAAAATAAGGTTCATGCCAATTTCTACTTGGCCAATTCTTGTAAATAAATCGAATTACCCAGGGAAGGGAAATTAACATACACAAGATCCCAAACCAGGGTTGGTAAAAATCATATATATTTGTCTCAGGACTTATATCAGCCCAGAGAACACCAATAAACAGACCGGAAAAATTTATGAGTATATGAAAAATAATAGGGGTGATAAGAGTATGAGTTTTTATATATAATACAGACAGGGCTATACCATAAACAAACGCTCCTAAAACATTGACAGGTATATGGGCAGTAGCAAAGACCAGGGATGAATATATCACAGCCTTTTTAATATCCCATTTGGCTGACCAGCGATGAAGAAGAACCCCTCTGAAGAATAATTCCTCCACAAAAGGAAATAACAAAATAATGAAGAATAATTGAAGGCCTGATATATCTCCGGAAAAGGTTTCCTGAGCAAATTCTGTGGAGACTTTTGAAATGAGGTAATATGCGATAAGTCCTGTTCCCATAGAAAAAACGACCAGCGGTACGATCATGGCAATGGTAGAAGCCCAATCATAACGGCGGGGTAATTTGCCCATCAAATTTGTAAAACTAATATTAAGTTTATTAAATTTGTATATACACCAGGCCAATACCACAAGATGAAACCACAAAAACCAGATATAATCAACATCACCCTCCATTCCTCTGAGTTTAAGCTGATAGGCAAGAAGCATTGCTATAATTGAGCTAACCATCAACCAAATTAATAGGCTTCTTATCCTTATAACTTGAAACGGATTTTTATTTCTTATATCTAATTTTTCATTTTCCATTATTTGTTTTTCCCATACACAAATACAAAAATTTATCCAGGAAAACTGCATTCCTGCTTTCACAGGAATGACAATAGTGGATAAAATATATATCTTAATTCTTTTATTTATTCATGATTTATTTTTATCTCTTTTCGAAATGCGTTCCTGAACTACCTGGCTATTTAATTCTTTAAGTGTGTTGGATGCAATCCAATAAGCGCTTTGGGATTCTATTTCAAGCATTTCTTCGGCGACTTTTATGGCCTGTTTATTGAGATTGCGATTTCTCTTTCCTATCTGTCTAAGGGCCCAGTTTACAGCCTTTTTAACATAATTTCTGTTATCATCTGACTCTCTTTTTATTACTGGAAAGAACTGCTGGAATTTGCAGTCCTCTGCTTTTTTATCACTGACAGCCAGACGGGCCATGAGAACGAAACCTGCCCTTTTAACAAATTCCTCAGACCTTTCACTCCATTCAAAGCATTTCTGGTATGCTGTATCAATATCTTCAAAAAGATTCATGCAGCACTGGTCACATATCTCCCAATTATCAAAACCAGTGACCCATTTTTCCAGTTGACTTTCCGATACCTCCTTCGGTTCGTCTATCATACTGGCCAAAATTTTGGCTTCGTGAATGTCAGATGCCCAGAGCTTCAGTGCCAGGGAATGGTCTTTACCTATCTTCCGGGCCATCTTGCGAAGGTTGGGTATTGAGATTCCATATGCTTTATATTTTGTACTGATGCCGTAGCGCTCCATACCTGCTACAGCACCAGGATTGGAAAGCGAAGCCAGCTTTTCCAATATATCTTTGTATTCCATTATCCTCTCCACTATTGCTTATACTGACATAAAGCTCCCGTATATCCATTTATAATGGTGAAAACCCGCATAAAACCCTCCTTTTTTAATATTGAATCTTTATTTATTCATTAGAAAAAGGATAAGGGAAAATGGTTGAAAAAGCAACAATAAAATAAAAGTAATAAGTAAGTTAAAATTATGATACATAATGTTTAACTTTATTAACCAAATAATATTAGCCTTAATAATTAGAATATCACCCTCTCTCCAATAATTCTACCTTTCATCGTATTAAATGCTAACCTTACATTAAACATATTAATGGCATATATTTTGCTCAAATTATCTTCCAAAGCAAGTATACCCAAAATTATATAACTTTTTATCTCTTTTTAGCAAGATTTACACACTATGAAGAAAATCTCAATATTAATGTACCATTCTTTTGGGTAATACTGACGAGCCAGTATATTTAGTAAGATCTCAGGGTTTCATGGATCAGATAAGAAAAAGTTTACTATAGAATGGCATTACTCCCACTGTATAGGCTATAGGAAACATTATGTTTACTGTCTTAAAAGTTATCTTCTGGTTTTCTGCCTTCTTTGTATTTTATACTTACTTTGGATATCCAATTTTGCTAATTATTATAGCAAAAATTAAAGGCAAAGCTGTGGATAAAGACGCCTTCACACCAAGTGTTACTATGCTAATAGCTGCATATAACGAAGAAAATAATATAAGAAATAAACTCGAAAATGCTCTAAGTATGAATTATCCGAAGGACAAATTTGAAATAGTGGTTGTTTCAGATCATTCTTCGGATAAAACAGATGAAATCGTCAAAAATTTTAATCCTTTTGGTGTTAAATTGCTTAGAATGCCTGAAAGGGGAGGGAAATCAGCAGCACTTAATTATGCGATAACAAAAGCCAATGGTAAAATAATCGTGCTTTCGGATTCAAGACAGTTATATGACAGGAATGCGATTATTGAGCTTGTTAATAACTTTAATGACAAAAAGGTCGGTGCTGTAAGCGGCGAATTATACTTGATAAATAAAGACAAGGGCGGTGTGGGGGAAGGCGTAGGAGCATATTGGAAATATGAAAAGCTCCTGAGAAAAAAAAGAAAGTCTAATATATTCAACTTCAGGTGCTACAGGGGCAATTTATGCCATAAGGAAAGAATTATTTCAGCAAATACCGGATGACACCATCCTTGATGACGTTGTTATTCCAATAAATATAGTCTTAAGTGGTTATCGTGTGGTATTTGAGGAAAATGCCCGGGCTTATGACAATGTATCAGATACGGCAAAAAAGGAGCTGGGACGAAAAATCAGGACATTATGCGGCAATTATCAAGCCTCTTACAGAATGCACAACCTCTTTAATCCCTTCAAAAACAAGGTGTTCTTTCAATTTATCTCTCATAAAGTATTCAGGCTTTTTTGTTCCCTTCGCCTTAATATCTGCATTTATTACGAGTGTATTTTTATCACATATACTTTTCTATAGAGCAATGTTAGTCCTTCAGGTATCGGTTTATACATCAGCCCTAATTGGTCACTACATGTCAAGGATGAAGCCATCATTAATCGGTCGCCTTCTGGGTATACCCTATGCGCTGGTAATATTAAACTATGCGGCATTGGCAGGTTTATATAAATTTATAACAAAAACACAGAAACACGATTGGAAATAAGCAACGGGAAATTAGAGACAAGTAGTATGCTATATTTTTTTCTGCTCTTATTTATTACACCTTATTCCAACCGTATCAATAATTGATCATGATTTCCATAAACCTCAACTCTATAATAAAATTAGCCAGCATCTTAATCCAACTCACTCTGGGTTTATATTCAATATCTAAAAATCCTAAAAACAGGACAAATCGGCCAAGCATAAAAATAATGTTCCCTTTGAAGTCCTAAGAAAATACGGGAGGAATAATACGGGGTTGGCAAAAAGAAGACGCATCCATTAGAATATGTGTAAAGGACTTAGAGATTACACTAACCATTACACATGAAAGGATGCGTCTGATATGGATCATAAGACACTGGATAATATATTTCAAGAGATAAATGACGAGTTTTCAGAGATGAAGCCAACCGGCATTGATGATTTGGAGGACCGGGTTCTTGCAGCCATGTATAAGCTGGGAGCATATCTGATGGAGAAGAAGGTAGAAGACTGGAACGACCAGGTTCGTAATGAGACATGCCCGGAATGTGGGACAAAGCTGGAGCATAAACGCAAGAATCGTCAGATAGGTACCTGGGTGAGTGACGTCAGCTACCAGCGATGGCGTAGTTACTGCCCCCAATGCAGGAGATATGATTATCCATTGGATAAGGTGTTGGGCATATCCCCCAGGCAGCAGTTGAGTTCCAGTGTCCAAGAGTTATCAGCATTGTGTGGAGCATCCTGGGATTACAAGGAGAGTGAATACCTGATGCAGAAGATCCTACGTCGCCGTTGTGTGAGTCACCAGACGGTTTTTAACAAGACCACAGAGATTGGCAAAGCAGTGTCAGATTCCTTTGATGGCAACAGAGTCAGGGAACTGGAAGATGACAAGAAGCTTCAGGGAGATTATTTTGATAATCTGGAAGTGTGGAAGGAATTAATGAACCGCATCTACATGGACCTGGATGGTGTGATGATCAACAGCCGCGACAATGAGAAACGTATGGAAGGGAAAGTTGGTGTGGTGTGGTCAAAGCGTGAGTTGGTTAAGGAAGACACATATTCATTGGTAGATAAGCGTTACATGGGAACCTTCTGTGATCCGGAGCGATTCTACTGGGACATAGTGTTGGAGTTGTATAAACGCAGTGGTGGCAAGCTTGATGAGACAGAAGGCCTGGTTCGGGGTGATGGAGCACCATTCATCCGTGGTTTTCACAGCAAATACGCCTTTTCATGCAGATACATTCTTGACTACTACCACCTGTGTAAGAAAGTCAAGGAACGCCTATGGGCGGTGTATTACAACCATAAGCGTTTCATAGAAGTCAAAGAGCAGCTCATGGATTACCTGAACTCAGGGGATGTGGATGGAGCTTTGGCATACATAGAGAGCCTGAGAAGGAGAATCCGCAAGAGATACAAGAAAAAGCAGTTGGTGAAGCTTGCTGGTTATATAGAGCGCAACCGTCATGGGATATGGTATAAGGAAGCCATAGACAAAGGAATCTCCATAGGAGCAGGCTCAGCGGACAAAGCCGGGGATATTCTCATCTGCCGTCGGATGAAGCTTCGTGGCATGTGCTGGAGTCGCAAAGGAGCAGACGCTGTGCTGAGTATTCGCATTCTCGTATGCAATGGTGAATGGGATGATTTCTGGGCTACGTACAAAAAGGCTGCATAGTTCCTGAAGGGAACATTATTTTTATGCTTGGACAAATCGGTTCTTTACTATATTTGTTTTTTCTATTGCGCTTATGGATTTTGGATATTTCATGATGTTATTGGGAATACGAAATCTGATTTGGATGCGTTTATCGCTGATAAGTCAGTGTCTGGTAGCGGCAAATATAGTTTTATTCAGTATCGTTTTTGGAATTGGTGTTAAAAATGGAGTTCCGAATAAATTCAAAACATACTTGTTTCCATTATATATACTCTATTATTATATTATTATCTTTTCTAATATTATTAATATATTTAAATTTGAATTATCTACCCAGTATGGCAACCAAATTTTATTGTTCGATAGAAAAAGCTCTATTCTTATAGTATTCCTATTCATATGCACTTTAATAGGCATAATGAATTTAGAGCAGAAATATCGTAATTTAAAAACCAAAAGCAGAAAAATAAGGTATCCAATAATTGTCTTCATTGGTATGTTATCTTTTCATCTTCTCGTTTATAGCTTGGGTTTGGGGTTTTCATATATAAGGCTGGACGTTCTTTCCGTTGCATCTATCGCATTTATAATAGCAAACATATTTCTAATACGCCCTATAACCAGTTCCGATGTTGTTGGGAAAGGTATATACATTTCCCAATCAATCACGGCCAGATCATACACCCTCTTAATGGCCGGTATATATCTCTTAATAATAGGTTTGATTGGTGAGTTAATAAAGTTAATTGGCAGAAACATAAATTATTTCATAGCTTTTCTGGCTACATTCTTTATATTACTTATTGCTATCTTTATTATACTGTCAAAATCCATAAAACAGAGATTTCAGTTATTCATAGCTCGGAATTTTTACAAGAGTAGTTATGATTATCGAAAAGTATGGGAGAATTTTAGCAGAGAAGTATTCTCAACCTTTGATATAAAGGAGTTATTAGGTAAAGTTTCGGATACTGTATCTGAAACCATCGGAACTGAAGATGTGTCGATTTTACTGTTAGACGAGTATAAAAAGGAATTCCAGGAATTGCCCGTTAATAAATTCGAATATGATAATACTGATTCTGGAGATAATTTGCTGAAAATTTCAATGCAAGCTGAATTTACCAATTGGCTTTGGAGATATGGCAAACCAGTTATTGTAAAAGAGGGTGAATTAAAGAATACAAAAAGCTTTAGTGATTTTTCCGATTTACCGGATAAAATATCAACGAAGTTTAATGACGAAACACAAGGTATATTAGTTCCTGTAATAGCAAAACATTTAATGATTGCAGTTATGATTATTGGCAAGAGAGAAGCTCTTCCATATTCTCAGGAGGATCTTGACCTTCTGGAAACCATGTCCAACCAGATTTCCATAGCGATAATGAATGCAAAGGCAAGTCAGGAATTGGCTATATCAAAGGAAATGGAATCTTTCCATAAAATTTCAACCATGCTTTTGCATGATTTAAAAAGTTCAGCCACCATGCTGTCATTGATTATACAAAATGCGGCTGACAATTTTGGTGATCCTGAGTTTCAAAAAGATGTCCTTAATACAATGTCCAATGTAGTTGAAAGAATCCAGAAACTGATCCGAAGGTTATCTGTAAATCCAGAAAACATAGAAAATAAGAATACTCAACCAGCAGATTTAAATGAAATCATTGGTGTTGCAATATCAAAATCAGGTATACAAAATTTAACCAATATTAGACTTACACAAGAATTGAGTTATATACCCAGACTAATACTGGATATAGAAAACATAGAGAGGGTATTTCTAAATATAATAATGAACGCTGTTGAAGCAATAGATAAGAAGGGAAATATTAATATTAAGACCCATCAGACAACAGATGGATATATAAATGTTTCCATAAGTGATAATGGTTGTGGAATGTCAAAGGAATTTATAAGAAATAAACTTTTTCAACCCTTTCAGACATCCAAAGAAAAAGGTCTGGGTTTAGGTCTTTATCAATCCAAAGCTATAGTTGACTCATATGATGGGATTATAGACATAAAGAGCGAAGTAAATGCTGGCACTATGTTTACTGTTAAATTTCCAGTTGATTTAGCCAAAGAGAAGCAATTATCTGATACCTTTATTTCCTAAATATCCAGCAGAAAGGACTGTTTTCAAAAATGCCGCAACACAAAATCCTTGTAGTTGATGATGACGAGGGGATTAGAAGTCAAATTAAATGGGCTCTTAATAAAGACTATGAAGTCTTCCTTGCAGAAGATGCGGATACAGCATTAAGTGCTCTTGATAAAAGAAAACCCAATGTTGTCCTACTTGATATATCTTTAACTCCGGAGAAAGGCCTGGGAACTGAGGGCATAAAGCTTCTTCAGGATATATTAAGGCATGATGATACGACTAAAGTAATGGTGCAATACCAACAAATCTTTTGGAAAGCGAGTTGTTCGGTCATGAAAAAGGAGCTTTTACCGATGCCCGTAACACGAAAAAAGGTAAGTTTGAACTTGCCCAGGATGGAACGGTGTTTCTCGATGAAATAGCTGAATTGGAATTAATTTTGCAGGTTAAAATTCTAAGATTTCTTCAGGAAAAAGAGATTGAAAGAGTAGGTGGTCAGCACCGCATACAACTGGATCTAAGAATACTGGCAGCGACAAATAAAGACCTGGAAGAAGAAGTTAGAAAGGGAAATTTCCGCGAGGATTTATACTATCGTCTTAATATAATAAAAATTGACATGCCGCCGCTGCGGGAAAGAGGTGAAGATGTAATTTTATTGGCTAACGTATTTCTCAAAAAATTCTGCAAAGAGATGAATTTCAATATAAAAGGCTTTAGCGATGAAGCACTAAATGCCATGAGGGAACATAAATGGCCAGGAAATGTGAGGGAACTTGAAAACAAGGTAAAGAGGGCTATAATAATGGCTAAAAGCCCATTTATAATTCCTGAAGATCTTGAATTGAAACAGTATAAAAAAAGGAAAAATCTTAACTTAAAGGAAGCTCGCGATGTATTCGAGTCTCAATACATCAAGGAAGCGTTGATCAGAAGCGAAGGTAAAGTAACAGATGCGGCAGAAAGCATAGATGTTGTAAGAAGTACATTTTACAGCCTGATGAATAAATATAATATAGATCCGAGTAAATATGGAAATTGAAATTACATTATTTGTAATTTTGGGGGTATAAATATGGATTTTTTATCAAAATCAATTTTAATAAAGTTTGTGATTTCATATATTCTTATAATATCCATCTGCGGATGCGGTTCAAAGGCAGAAAAGCATTATGGCAAAGGGGTTATTTATCTTAATAGAGATAAATACGAGGAAGCAAAAAATGAATTCAATGAAGCCCTAAAAGTAGATCCAAATTATGCTGAGGCACATTTTGGATTAGGACAAGTCTACATGGCCCAGGGAAAGACAATAGATGCCATACCCTCATATAAAAAGGCTTTAGATATCAACTCAGATTTTCTTAATGCAAGAATAGGTCTTGCTCAGGCCTATCTCCGTTCCGGTAATATTGACAAAGCATTTGAAGAATGTCAAAAGTCCATAGCTATTGATCCCGCAAGTGCCAAATCCTATGAAATTCTTGGAAGAATTTACCTCACCAAAAGACAAAATGGCTTGGCAGAAACAGAATTCAAGAAAGCCATAGAAGCCGACTTAAGTTTCATGCCTGCATATTTTAGTCTGGGTAATTATTATGAATCGCAAAAGCAATTGGACAAAGCTCAAAATTTATATAAAAAAGCCCTGGAAGTTAATCCAGATAATATAAATATGCACTTAAAAATCATAAATATATATCGTCTTCGTAATGAATTGGACAACATGGAGTCCGAATATAAGGCAATATTAAGCATCAATCCAAAACATACTGAAGCCCGGGTTGGTTTAGGTAATATCTATTTAAAACAAAAAAAGTTAAGTCAGGCTATAGCGGAATTTGAACAAGCCATGAATAACTCACCTGATTTCTTACCAGTATACATAAGTCTCGGTGAATTATATAATAAAAATGGAGATTATGATAAAGCTTTATCCATATGTGAAGAATTAAGACGTTTCGTTCCTCCTGATGAAGAGCTTGTTGAAGCAACTCCCCGGACTTTAAACATAGTTCGGTCTGTCCGAAGTTTCAGCTACACAACCGCTGGTATAGCATATTTTGGTAAAAAGCTATATATGGAATCCATAAGAGAACTTCGACAGGCCGCCGAAATAGACGAAAATTCACCTATAGTCCATTACAGATTAGGTCTGACCTATGCTGGTGATAAAGATTATGATCGCGCTATTATCGAATACAAAAAAGCATTGGAACTTAATCCGGGTATGTTATCTGTATATTGCAAACTTGCTTCATCTTATCTCAAAAAGGATATGTATAACGAAGCTATATCCCAATGCCAGAAATTAATTCAGAATGACAGCAAAAATGTCGAAGCCCATTATATGCTTGGGATAATCTACGCCAATAGAAATCAAATTAGCAGAGCAATATCTGAATTTAAAGAAGCCGTAAAACTGGATCCAAATTTCTATTCTGCCTATGCTGATATTGGCAATATATACTATAATCAGGGTATGTTAGACGAAGCAGAAAGGGAATATAAAAAAGCAGTTGGAGTTAATCCCAAACTGGCTAAAGTGCATGAAAATCTTGGGGTTATTTACGAAAGAAAAGGTATGTATGAAAGCGCTGTGGAAGAATACAAGAAATCAATACAAATTGCACCGGAAGAAGCGGTCCAGGCCTACAACAACCTTGCCTGGTTATACGCAAAACAAAAAATAAATCTCCAAGATGCCATAACATTAGCCCAAAAAGCTAAGGAAATTAATTCCAAAGATGGAAATATACTTGATACCCTCGGCTTTGTATATTCTATTAATCAGATGTATGACGAAGCCATCTTAAATCTGGAATCAGCAAAAATTCTACTCCCAAATGATCCCATGATAAGGTATCATTTAGGTATGGCCTATCATGATAAAGGTATTCAGGATAAAGCCAAAGAAGAATTAAGTAAAGTTCTGGATTTAAACAATACCTTTTCAGAAGCAGACAAAATTAAACAAGTATTAAAAGAGCTACAAAGTTAAATTTTTCGGTTCTTCCGGGTTTAGTGTGGTAAAGATAATAAACTTCTTTATGCTGTCATTCCTGCGAAAGCAGGGATCTAGTCTTTATGCGGATCTACTGG